>JBMOHT010000027.1:0-31588 GCA_049317705.1 Bacteroidota bacterium
GTATTGTGAATCGTCCGCTGCCATAGCCACACCGATGGAGGAAGCGACAAGGCGGTTCGGTTCGTTGGTAGCATTTCTCGCCATAACGCAAAAGGTCACCTGGCCCGGTTCGAGCAGTTTCAGTCCATCAGCGACGGAGATACGTTTACATTTTGGGGGGTAGATGCTGGATACGGTTACGAGGTTGCATTTTTCAATGCCGGCGTTGCGAAGGGCAAGTTCAAAAGACTGCAGATAATCTTTGTGTCTGCCGACGCCTTTGGTGAAGAACATTTTGGCTGGGACGAATGACAACGTCTCATCTCCTTTGGAATAGGTGAAAGAAATTAAGGGACTTTGGTTTTATAGAAAAAATTCTTCATAGATCATCCGAAATGGTAATGTGATCGTTTGAGGTGATGCGAAATATACAGATATGTACAAAAAATGCAAACAAAAATATTGTTAAAATTCCTTCACCCTTATGCAGGGATGACCTTCAGGAATTTTCTTTTTCCTACCTTGATGATCTTCGGTTCATTCATCACTATTTCCGCTTTGGAGTCGGAGATCTTCTCGTTATTGATGGTGACGCCCCCTTGTTCGATCAACCGGCGGGCCTCGCCTTTGGACGGGATGAGGTTCGTGTCAGTCAGCAGCTGCAGAACATTCACCGAACTCCCGACAGTGCCGTATTTCATCTCTTCGATAACGTCCGGAAGGTCCTTTTTCACAAAGATCCTGTCGAATTCTTCTTCGGCTGCCTGTGCGGCTTCGGCATTATGATAGAGAGCAACGATCTCTTTTGCCAGACGGCGTTTGGTATTGCGCGGGTCCCCTTCGATATCCTTCTTGATCTGGCCCAGTTCTGAATTCGGGATATTCGTTGCGAGGACGAAGAAATCGTACATCAGTCTGTCCGGAATGGAAAGGGTCTTTCCGAAGATCTCGCGCGGAGAATCGGAGATGCCGATGTAATTGTCCAGCGACTTGCTCATCTTTTCCACACCGTCGGTGCCGGGGAGAATGGGCATGGTAAGGATGACCTGCGCTTCTTTCCCGAATTCCCGCTGCAGTGCTCGGCCGACGAGAAGATTGAACTTCTGATCCGTACCGCCGAGTTCCACATCCGACTCGATCTCGACGGAATCCATCGCTTGAGCCAGCGGATACATGAACTCGTGAAGCGAGATCGGTTCTTCCTTATTGAATCGTGCGTGGAAATCTTCGCGTTCAAGCATCTGCGACACCGTATATTTGCTCGCAAGTTTGATCACATCGGCAAAGGTCATTTTACCGAGCCATTCCGAGTTGTAGACCATCTTCACATTCTTATCCGAAAGGACCTTCCGTGCCTGCTCAAAGTAGCTCTCTCCGTTCTTGCGTGTCTCTTCAAGCGAAAGGGAAGGACGGGTCTTACTTTTTCCCGAAGGATCGCCGATCATTCCGGTGAAGTCGCCGACAATGAGGATGGCGGTGTGCCCCAGGTCCTGGAACTGACGAAGTTTTCGCAGAACTACCGAATGTCCCAAATGAAGATCGGGTCTGCTGGGATCGCAGCCGAGTTTGATCTTGAGCGGTGTATTGGTCTTGATCGATTTTTCGATCTTTTGAACGAGGTCGGCTTCCGGGATGATCTCGGAAACGCCCCGTTTTATCAGGTCCATCTGTTCATTTAAGGAGGGGAAAGGCATTGTCTTATCTATACTGATCTATATTGAAAAAAATGGTGATTGTGGCCGTTACTGGATGCAAGATACTGGATACGGAATGCTTGATGCCGGATTCAGAATAAAGGAAGAACGATGTCACTGAGCATAATTTAGGTGAAGACTATTGTTGTCTGCGCATTTCGCGTTCCACATCGCGTTCTTTGATGGATTCACGCTTGTCGTGAAGTTTCTTCCCTTTGGCTATCCCCAATTCCACTTTCACGATCCCTTTTTTAAAGTAGAGTTTCAACGGCACAAGGGTCAGTCCTTTCTCGTTGGACTTCGAATGCAGTTTCGAGATCTCGGCTTTTGTGAGGAGCAGTTTGCGGGTCCGGGTAGGTTCGTGGTTGAACTGGTTGGCTTGTTCGTATGGACTGATATGCATGTTCATCAGCCAAACTTCATTATCCTTCACGACAGCATAGCTGTCCTGAAGATTCGCTTTGCCGACACGGAGTGACTTCACTTCGGAGCCTTTTAAAACTATTCCTGCCTCATACGAATCGAGAATCTCATACTCAAAGCGTGCGCGGCGGTTCGAAACTGTTGCTCGTTCTTCGGTGCGTTTTTCCATTAGAAGTAATTATCCGTGATAGAAAGTACAGAAAAGCTGAACTATTTACAATAGAATCCGCCATTAATTCCATCTTGGAAAAACAAACATTGCTCGTTATCTTCTTCCATACAACGTTCCTGCTCCGTCATTTTATCATCTCAAAACTCACCATGACTCACTCTGAATCCATTCTCATCCTCGATTTCGGTTCACAGTTCACCCAATTGATCGCACGCCGGGTGCGCGAACTGAATGTGTATTGCGAGATCCATCCGTTCAATGTGCCATTCGAGAAGATCACAACGTTCGCGCCAAAAGGGATCATCCTTTCCGGCGGACCGTCGAGCGTCTACAGCAATGATGCTCCGATCCCGGATAAACGGATCTATGAGCTTGGACTGCCTGTGCTCGGCATCTGTTACGGACTGCAGCTGATCGCATATCAGAACGGCGGTGAAGTGAACAAAGCGCCGCGCCGTGAATTCGGCCGCGCACAATTATTGATGGACGATCATTCCGACATCTTCAAGCATCTTGAATCGCAGACGGAAGTGTGGATGAGTCACGGCGACGAAGTGACGACGATGCCCGCAGGTTTCGAGAAGATAGCGCATTCCGAGAATGCCGGGATCTGTGCAATTCGGAACTCCGCAAAAAGAATTTACGGTATCCAATTCCATCCTGAAGTGGTGCATTCGAAGGACGGCAAGAAAGTGCTGCAGAATTTTGTTAAGGAGATCTGCGGCTGCTCCGGTAACTGGAATGCGGATTCGTTCATCGAAAGCGCCATTGCCGATATCCGTGCGAAGGTGGGGAACAAGAAGGTTCTCTGCGCACTGAGCGGTGGAGTGGATTCATCCGTCGCCGCTGTGCTGCTGCATAAAGCGATCGGAGAGCAGCTCTTCTGCATCCATATCGATAATGGATTGATGCGCCGGGGTGAGAGTGAACAAGTGATCAAAACATTCCGCGATGAGTATCATATCGCGCTGGATTTTGTGGATGGAACCGAACTCTTCCTCTCGCGGTTAAAAGGAGTGTCCGATCCTGAACAGAAACGGAAGATCATCGGCAAGACATTCATCGACATCTTCGAAGTGGAAGCAAAGAAGGTCGAAGGTGCGGAGTTCCTTGCACAAGGGACGCTCTATCCTGATGTGATCGAATCCGTCTCATTCAAAGGACCGTCGCAGACCATCAAGTCGCACCACAATGTCGGCGGACTTCCCGAAAAGATGAATCTGAAACTGATCGAACCGTTCCGCGAATTGTTCAAGGATGAAGTGCGGGCGGTCGGCAGAAAATTAGGATTATCGGATTATCTGATCGACCGTCATCCGTTCCCCGGTCCCGGTCTCGCCATTCGCGTGCTCGGCGAGATCACCCGCGAACGTCTGGAAGTGCTGAAGAGTGCGGATGAGATCTTCATCGGCGAACTTCGGAAACAGAATCTTTATAATTTCACGTGGCAGGCGTTCACCGTGCTCCTTCCCGTCCAATCCGTCGGAGTGATGGGGGATGAGCGGACGTATGAGAACACCATTGCGCTCCGAGCGGTGACGAGTGTGGACGGTATGACAGCCGATTGGGCGCATCTGCCGTATGAATTCCTCGCGGACGTTTCGAACAGGATCATCAACGAGGTGCGAGGCATCAACCGTGTGGTGTACGATATCAGTTCAAAACCGCCGGCAACCATCGAATGGGAGTAATGAAAATCGTATGATCGAACTCAGTCACCTCAAGAAAAATTTCGGATCGTTCGTTGCTGTGGATGATGTCTCTCTTTCTATCCCATCCGGTGAATTCTTCGGATTTCTCGGACCGAACGGGGCCGGAAAAACGACCACCATCAAGATGATGACCGGCTTATTCACACCGACCTCCGGTCAGATCGTGATCAACGGATTCGATGTTGTCAAACAGCCGTTGGAAGCGAAATCCACGTTCGGGTACATTCCGGACCATCCCTATCTCTATGATAAGCTGACAGGACGCGAGTTCATCTATTATATGGGCGGTCTTTACCGGATGGAGAAGAACGAACTGAAGGAGAATGTGGAACGGGTGATCGATCTGCTGGAACTGGCGAGCTGGGTCGACAAAAAAACAGAGGACTATTCGCAGGGGATGCGGCAGCGCGTCACATTCGCTGCGGCATTCGTCCATCGGCCGAAGACGATCATTATCGACGAACCGATGGTCGGACTCGATCCCCGCAGTGCCCGCATTGTGAAGGATTCGCTGAAACAGCAGGCGAAGGATGGTGCCTCGGTCTTTATGTCTACGCATATCCTTGAGATGGCGGAAGAATTGTGCGACAGGATCGGCATCATCAACAAGAGCAGGATCATCTTCCTGGATACGCGGGAGAATCTGCATCTGCACAAATCAAAATACGACGGGAATCTTGAGTCGGTATTCCTTGAATTGACGAAGGAAGAGGACGAGAAGTGAACACGTTCTTCCACATCCTTTGGTTCAAGAATCTGATGTTCTGGAAGGTCTCGTCGAAACGGGATTTCGGAACGGTCATCAAGAATCTCGGTTCGGTCGTCGTCTTCGGTTCATTTGCCGTGGGTGCATTCTATTTTTCTAATTTCATCACGGCGTATCTGCTGGAAGATGTGAAGATAGGATTGTTCCTGTTCCACCGGTTTGTGGGCATGCTGCTCTTCGTCTTCTTTGTCACGATCAATCTCGGGAATATGGTCGTCTCGTTCTCAACACTGTACCGTACTCCCGAAGTGAATTTCCTGCTGACGTCCCCTGTCTCGTATCTGAACATCTTCATCATCAAATTCCTCGATAACTTCTTTTACAGTTCCGGCACGCTGTTTATGGTCGGATTCTCCGTCCTGTTGGGATATGGATTCTATTTCGGCATGCCGTGGCATTTCTATCTGCTGATGATGTTCGGGGTGCTGGTGCCGTTCATGTTCCTGGCGGCGTGCATCGCTGTGATCGTTCTTCTGGTGCTGATGAAACTTGCATCGAAAGTGAATTTCAGACTGTTGGTCGGCGGGATCGTTCTTTTTTATATCGGACAGATCTATTTCTATTTCCAGGTCTCCAGTCCGGTCCACCTGGTCCGCGAAGTGATGAAGTATTATCCGTATGTCGATCTCTATTTCGGTTCGCTCGATCCCGTATCAGTGAAGTTGCTGCCGAATTTTTGGGTCTCAGAGATCATGTATTTCTATGTGACGAAGAATTTTTCCGCCGTGACGGGATATACGGCACTGCTGCTGCTATCCACAATCGGGTTGTTCGTTATTGCGTTGGCCATTGCTAATGCGATCTTCTATTCAACATGGATCACGTCACTCTCCATCAAATCGTTGACGGTGAAGCCGCTGGAGTTCAAAAACACCTTTTTTAGTTTTGGTAAGCCGTCCGTTTTTTCGCCGCAGACGGAAGTGGTCCTGAAAAAGGAATTCTGGCAGTTCATCCGTGAGCCGAGTCAATGGATCCATTTCGTTGTGATGATGGCGCTGCTGCTCATTTTCCTTTCCAGTGTGAGCACTCTCAATATTAAGCTCGACACACCTGAACTGAAAGCGGTCGTCTATCTGGTGGTATTTGTCTTCAATATTTTTCTGATCAATTCGCTGGCACTCCGGTTCGGTTTTCCCATGATGAGTCTGGAAGGGAGCGCATATTGGTCCCTTCGCAGCGCACCGATCACCACCACAAAGGTGTATTGGATCAAATTCACAATAATTGTTGTCTTTCTAGGTATTCTTAGTATCATTATTTCATGGTTGTCAAACATTCCCTATCTTTATCTGCGAAAGATCGCCGGAGAGCAGCCGTGGCTGGTCACGTATATAGAGCCGAGTGAGCCGGTGAAACTGCTGGCATATTTTTCCATGATCGTTACGCCGATCATCACGGTGACACTGGTGAGTCTGAATTTCGGACTTGGTTCGGTCTATTCGAATTTTATCGAGAAGAATCCGATCAGGATCGCATCTTCGCAGGGAGCGACGATGACATTCCTTCTCAGTGTGGTGTATCTGGTCCTTCTGCTTGCGGTGTATTATTTCCCCGCAACGATGTTGTTCACTGCCGACGTGAAGGAACTGCAGCCTGATTGGAGGATGCTGAAGATCGTCTTTGCCGCCGTTGTCATTCCATCAGTGCTGATCATTGCCGCTTCGCACGCAGCCGGTATCCGTTCATTAAAGAGAGATTATTGATGAAACACGTTTTGATGATGGTTCTAGTCACAGCGACATGGCTGTATGGTCAGGAACAGGAGGTCTATTTCAATCAGTTGTCGGAAGATTATTTCCTCCTGGGAATGCGTCAGTACTCTCAGAAAGATTTCAAGCCTGCGTTGCAGTCGTTCCGCGGCTCCATTGCAAGTTATCCTCTGAATCACCGTATCACTGCCTCCAAAGTGATGGAAATAAAATCGTTGTATGCTCTGAAGAGTTTTTTCGAAGCATCACAGTTATGCGATTCACTCCTTGCGCAATTCCCGATGACGATGTACCGGGAGGATATTCTCTTCACGCGGGGAATGTGCTATTATAATCTTGGGGACATTTCCCGCACATTCACCGAAATGGTGGAGACGTATTCTATTGCCAAAGAACATCTGAATAAAGAACATTCCTACCGCGTGCTCGAGAATATCACTTCGGAATTTCTGAACGAACAGCAGATCGAAGCATCCATCAGCGATACGACCGTCGGCGAGATCAAAAATATCCTGCTGGTGATATTGGCGGAGAAGTATGCGCAAGGTGCACGGATCGATGATGCAAAATTCCGGTTGGCGCAGGTGGACAAGACCATTGCCGACCAGTCGTTGTTGTTCCGGATGAACCGGCTAGGGTCTCAGCTCGAGAGAGGGAATCTCGTCCGTATCGGCGTTCTGCTTCCGTTGTTCAAGTCCACAGCTCTTGAATCCAGAGAGAAGAAGGTTGCAACGGAAGTGCTCGAAGGGATCCAGCTTGCGGTGAGTGATTACGAGGAGCGGATGGTGCCGGGTCAGGTGTCGATGGAGCTTGATGTCCAGGATTCGGGAAAGGATTCTACAACTATTGCGAACATCCTCTCGAACTGGTCGAATAATAATTCCGTCTCTGCTATCGTTGGTCCGATCTTCAGCGATGAAACGGTAACAGCTGCACGTATCGCTCAGCGGTTCTCCATTCCGATCATCTCGCCGACGGCAACAGATGAAGGGATCTCATCCATCGGGAAGTTCGTCTTCCAGGCGAACTCCACGAACGGTGCCAAAGGGAAGACGATGGCGCAATACGCGGTGAGTGTGCTGGGAGCAAAGAGCATCGCCATTCTCGGATCGGCATCTGTTCAAACTTCAGTGCAGGCGGATTCGTTCATTGCCGAAGCGAAGCGGCTGGGGGCAACCATCGTTACGGACCGCCGTTACCGGAAAGGTGAATCGGACCTGCGGTCATACGTGCGTGCCATCAGGTCGGAAGCAGCCACACTGAAACCGGATTATGTGATGTCGCTTCACGGCAAGACCAACATCGCCGAAGTGACACGTAAATTGGTCTCTGTCGGAATACGGTTCTCCTATATCGATTCCGTGATGGCATCGGGAGGTGTTTTCAACTTCACTCCGTTCTTTGGTGTGAATGCGAAGAAAGTGGCGGACTCACTCAAACTTCCGGTGAGACGGACGGCCATCTATATTGACAGTTTGAAATATCCCGTGACGGACCTCGATATGATCTATTGTCCGATCTCAAGCGGTCATGAGATCGGAGTGATCACATCACAGCTGACGTTCTATAATATCCGTGCAGTCCTTCTCGGTTCGAACGAGTGGAACGATGCAAATGAACTCGACCTGAACAAACGGTATGCGGACGGTGTGATCATTGGGAGCGACCGATGGATCGAACGGGATGAACGGACAACGCGACTCTACGGGAAATACTCATCACGCTTCGGCAAACCGATCTCGGACAATGTGTTGTTCGGATATGATGCGATGTCCATGCTCATCAGACAATTCAGCAGCGGAGCGCTATCGCGCGAACAGCTTGCCGATGCGCTCGGTGCGCTTGCCCAGACGGACGGCATCCGTAATGCTATCTCGTTCAGACCGGACCGTGTGAACAGTGCTCTGAATTTCCTGCAGTTCAAGAACGGCACGATGTCGAAACTGCAGACGTATTCCTATCATTGATATGCCCCGGACCCATTTCCATGAGCCGCCGATCCGATATTCCGCCATTAAAGAATGGCCGGAGAATGAACGTCCGCGCGAAAAACTGATCAGCCGCGGCGCCGGCGCACTCTCCGATTCCGAATTACTTGCGATCCTCATCAACAACGGTACGCAGAATCTTTCGGCGGTCGATGTCGCTAAGAACCTTCTCTCGGAACACCGCTCACTCCGGAATATCGGCTCATTGACTGTTGCTGATCTGAAACAGAAACGGAACAGAGGGATCGGGACCGCAAAAGCAGTGATGATCTCCGCTGCATTCGAGTTGGCCCGAAGGATCTCCGTAAAGAGTGTGGAAAATGACGCCCCCATCCGTTCACCGGAAGATATTGCTGACCGTTTTGCTCCGCAGCTGCGCGATCTGAAACAGGAAGTGTTCATGGTGCTGAGTCTTAGCAGCGCGAACAGGATCATCCGTGAACGGACAGTGACGAAGGGACTCCTCAATTCTTCGTTGACGCATCCTCGTGAGGTCTTCCGCGAGGCGATCCTGGAGAATGCTGCGAGCGTGATACTGATGCACAATCATCCCAGCGGAAATCTTGAACCGAGCAGGGAAGACATCGCCATCACCAAACAGATCGTCGAAGCAGGGAAGATCATCGGCATCTCTGTGCATGACCATATCATCATCGCCGGGGACGGATTCACCAGTATGATGGAACGAGGATTGATGTAAGAACATCTGATAGTTACACTCGGTGCTCACCACTCGCAAAGACGCAAAGGCGCCGAGGAAGAATTCTGAAATTATCGGTACAACATTTATTTCCCACGAGTGGTCTATTTGGGGAGGTAAAACGAGTGAGCGAATATTCCGAATGTCTCATTCTATTATCTCGTTCGAATATTTAAAATCCTTTGCGACTTAGCGCCTTTGCGAGATAAGTTAAATGTGTTCTTAAGAATCACACTATGATCAATAAAATCAACCATATCGGTATCGCTGTGAAGTCGCTCGGACTTTCATCTGATATCTTTACGAAACTGTTCGGTCAATCCGCAGCACATACGGAGACTGTTCCGGAGCAAAAGGCGACCATCGCATTTTATCCGGTCGGCGAGAGTTCATTTGAGCTGATAGAATCGACAGCGAAGGATTCTTCCATCGCAAAATTCATTGATAAGCGCGGAGAGGGAATCCATCATATCTGTCTTGAAACAGACGATATCCGTTCGGAAATTGCTCGGTTGAAGGGACTCGGTTTCCAATTCATTCAGGATTCACCGACTGCCGGCGGGGACGGATATTGGGTCGCCTTTATTCATCCGAAATCGGCGAACGGTGTGCTGATAGAACTGTGCGAAAAAATGAAGTGAGGCGATCCGCCTTCATCAATGGAAAACACCCCCATCCAAATATCGTTCGTTGATAAATTCGATCTTCAGGGAAAACTCGATAACCTTCCCGTGAGTCCGGGCGTCTATCATTTTAAAAATAAAGAAGGAGTGATCCTCTACGTCGGTAAAGCGGTGAATCTGCGCAACCGCGTCCGTCAATATTTCCATCAATCCCGCAATCATGAGCCGCGCATCGCTTCGATGGTCGCGAAGATCTCTGATCTGGAGATCATCACAACGGATTCCGAAGTGGAAGCGCTCATCCTCGAAGCGAATCTGATCAAACTGCATAAGCCGCGCTACAACGTCAATCTGAAGGACGACAAATCGTATCCGTACATTGTCGTGACGAATGAGCCGTATCCGCGTGTGTTCGTCACTCGAAGGATCCGACGGGACGGGTCGCGGTATTTCGGTCCGTACACCGATGTGGTGACGATGCGCGCTGCACTGAAGACTGTCCGCGATATCTTCATGATCCGCAGCTGCAACTTCTTGATCGATGATGAGTTCATCGCGAAGAAGAAGACACGCGTCTGTCTGGACTATCATATCAAGAAATGCGAAGGACCGTGCGAAGGACTCGTTACCAAGGAACGCTACAACCAAATGATCGCGAATGTGGAGCAGGTGCTGAACGGAAAGATCACGTACGTCCTCGAATCCCTTGAACAGCAGATGAAGGCATCGGCCGAACAGCTAAAATTCGAGGATGCTTCGCATTACCGTGACCGGATGAAGGAACTCGAGGTCTATTCCTCCAAACAGAAAGTGGTGGATGTCGAGCTGCGAGACCGTGATATCGTGGCGGTTGCTGCGGAAGAGGATGATGCATGCGGCGTGATCTTCAAGATCCGCGAAGGGAAAGTGATCGGCCGTCAGCACTATTATATGAACGGAGTGGAAGGGAAGACCGATCCCGAAATTTTAGAGACACTGGTGCAGAGGTATTATCTTGAAGCGATCGACGTCCCGAAAGAGATCATCCTTTCCTTCGATATTGAATCGAAGACGCTCATCCAGCAGTGGCTCACGCTCCGCCGGAGCGGCGGGGTCTCGTTCGTGTTTCCCGAGGGTGGCGAACTTGCGAAACTGATCGCCATGTGCAAGAATAATGCAAAGTTCCTCCTCGATGAATTGAAACTGCAGCGGCTGAAGCAGAAGGATTTCATCCCTGCAGCCGTCCGTTCGCTGCAGCGCGATCTTCGAATGCAGAAGCCGCCGCGGCGGATCGAATGTTTCGACATTTCCCATTTCCAAGGGACAGAGACCGTTGCGTCGATGGTCGTGTTCGTGGATGGGAAACCGAAGAAGAGCGAATACCGGAAATTCAAGATCAGAAGCGTTGCTCCCTCCGAGGTGAACGATTTTGCCAGCATGAAAGAAGTTATCTACCGCCGTTATAAACGAGTGCTTGATGAAGCATCCGAACTGCCCGAACTGATCATGGTGGACGGCGCAAAGGGCAGCTCTCAAGTGCAGTGGAATCGTTGCGGGAACTAAATTTGCATCATCACCCCATCATCAGTCTTGCCAAACGTCTCGAAGAGGTATTCGTGCCTGACCAGACCGACCCGCTGCCGATACCGAAATCCTCTTCAGCGCTCCGCCTGCTCCAGCAGGTGAGGGATGAAGCTCATCGTTTTGCCATCACTTTCCACCGGTCGCTTCGGGATAAACGGACGCTTCAGACCGAACTGGACCTAATTGAAGGAATCGGCAAAAAACGGGCAAAAGAACTCCTGGAATCTTTCGGTTCCGTCCAAGGAGTGAAGTTTGCCACTGCTGAGCAGCTAGCCGAAGTGGTCGGAGAGAAGACAGCCCAGAAAATTCAAGAATATTTTGACACCGAAGATCCTGCTGTCGCTCAAAAAACCGAGCAAAATTCTCTTCCCCTCCCGAGCGATACCCTTCCCACATCGTAATTTTTCTTTGTTTTTCAACGCAGTTTCGGTTATCTTTAATTTTACTAACAAGCAAAATCCCTAAAATTCACAATATATTGCAGTAAGGAGTTGTAAGGCAGTATGGCTATTATGTCAAAAATGCGAAGCAGCATGCCGGTCATTCTCGTCGGCCTTGTTGTTGTTTTCATCATCACCATCGTGTTCGAATGGGGTATGGATTATCTGGGAATGTCCCGTCAAAGCGATACGATCGGCGTGATCGATGGAAAAAAGATCTCCTATCAGGAATTTTCGGAACTTGTTCGCCAGCAGGTGGAACAGTATAAAAAACAGTCGAAGACCGAACCGGATGAGAACCTCATGCGTCAGATCCGTGAGCAGGTGTGGAATAATCTTGTCACACAGTCATTGCTCGACCGCGAGACGAAACGTGCCGGGATCACCGTGACCGATCAGGAGATCGTTGACTGGGTCCGCGGCGAAAATCCGCCCGAATTCCTTGTGCAGCAGTTCCGTGATTCCACTGGAAATTTCCGCCGTGATGCATACGAACAGGCGTTGAATGATCCGAGGAATAAAGAGATCTGGGTGCAGGTGGAGACCGCTCTGCGTCAGCAGCGTCTTGCAGAAAAAGTACAGAGTCTGGTCTTCGCGTCGGTCCGTGCAACGGACGGTGAACTTCGTGACCGGTATGCCGACCAGAATATGAAAGCCAACGTCAATTATGCATTCTTCGATCCGGATAAATTCGTAACGGACAAGGATGTGAGTCTTTCGGACGACGATATCAAAAAAGTATACAATGAGAATACGGACGAGTTCAAACAGCCCGCAGTGCGAAAATTGAAATATGTGTTCTTCAACGAAGCTGCATCATCGCGCGATTCTGCTGATGTTGAGAGTGAGATCAACAGCGTCCTCTCCAGGATAAAGTCCGGGATCGATTTCCTGGAAGTACAGAAGGATTATTCCGAAACATCACCTCAGCCGTCATTCTTCAAACACGGCGAGCTGACACCGGAAAAAGAATCCGCAGTATTCTCCGCGAAGCTCGGCGATGTGATCGGTCCGGTATCGGATTTTGAAGGTGCACATCTGTTCAAGATCTTAGAGGAGAAGAAAGGTGCCGATGCATACGTGAAAGCACGTCACATCCTCCTGAATGCATCCACACCGGAGCAGGAATCAGCATCGCGTAAACTCGCCGGTGAATTGATCGCGCGAGCAAAGAATGAGGATTTTGCAGCGCTTGCGAAACAGTATTCAACGGAACCTGCTGCAGCGACATCCGGCGGTGAACTTGGATGGTTCGGCAAGGGAAGAATGGTAAAAGAATTTGAAGCCGCAGCACTCGCAGGGAAACCGGGTCAGATCATCGGACCGGTGAAGACGCAGTTCGGTATTCATATCATCAAGATCGAAGGCCGCGACAACCGTGAAATGAAGGTCGCTTCCATCACTATCCCGATCAAAGCAAGTTCCTCCACGAAGGAAGAAGCATTCCAGCGTGCGCAGGACTTCGCGTATATCGCAAAGAAGGGGAATTTTGAGAAGGATGCTGAAGCATCAGGACTTCGCGTGCTCGAAACAACGGAATTTGCGAAAGGTTCATTCATTCCCGGCCTGGGTCAGTTCGAATCGATCAACAAATTCGCTTATAAAAATGACCTTGGCGATATCAGCGATGCATACCAGGTGAACAACGGTTATGCAGTTGTGAAGATCTCTGATGTGAAAAAAGAAGGCGTCCGCACCTTCGATGAAGTGAAGGAATCACTCCGCGGCCGTGCACTTCGTGAAAAGAAAATGGCGAAACTGAAAGAGATCGTACAGCAGAAGTTCTCATCGCTCGGTGCCAACGGCGATCTGAATGCTTTGACTGCCGATGCGAACATCTCGGTACAGACAACCGGTGAGTTCTCATTCGGCGGCGGTATCCCGACGGTCGGACGTGAATTCGCTTTCAGCGGTGCAGCAAAGACCGCAGAGATCGGAAAGAACATTGCTCCTGTTGAAGGCAAACGCGGTATCTATCTGATGAAGGTCCTTACACGGACACCGTTCGATACGGCCGGATATAATGCAGTTAAAGGCATGCTGGCATCACAACTGGTCAATGAAAAACGCCAGCGTGTATTGACGCAATGGCTTGAAAAAATGAAGGAAACTGCATCCATTGAAGATAATCGGGAGAATTTCTTCCGGTAACTGTTCGGTGAATGGAGGTGTCTGAAGGGAATTCCTTCAGAGAATTCCAAGGTTGAGCGTGCTCGTTGCGAATGAACGTAATCTTTCCGGTCGTATGAAAGGTTCATTCTCAACGAGCATGTGATTTCTAGAGCAGCAGATTCCCGCTTCAGGCAAGCGGGAATTTCCATTTTTCGGGACGGATGAAAAACCACAAAGAAAATACTTCGTTGATCTTTTTGACAGGATTCATGGGCAGCGGGAAGAGCACCGTCGGTCCGATCCTCGCCAATACCATCGGATTCAAATTCATCGATCTGGATATCATGATCGAACAGAAAGTATCCAAAAAGATCAGCGAGATCTTCGCTGTGGAGGGTGAACAGAAATTCAGGTCTTTGGAACGTGAGAACCTGAGAGAGATCCTGCATAATGCATCGACAATCGTTTCACTCGGCGGTGGTACGGTGACGAATGAAGAGACCCTTACGCTGGTGAAGAAGCACGGAGTGCTGGTCTACCTCAAATCCGATGTCGATCATATCTTCCAGCGTCTCCGTACAAAGAGCGACCGTCCGATGCTCCGTGATGATAACGGGAACCTCCTCGACGGTGCCGATCTGATGAAAAAGATCGAGAACTTGCTCAGCGCACGCGAAAAATTCTACAATCAGGCCGATGTTATCATCTCTACGGATGATAAAAAAATAGGATATACCATCGATGAACTTGCGAAGAAACTCTCTCCCTACATTGACTAAGTCCGTCCATACCGTTCGTGTTCCGCTGAAGGAACGTTCCTATCCGATCTATATCGGAGGTGGTCTTCTCGGTTCTGCCGGATCGTATTTTCTGAAGCATAACATCGGCAAGAGCATTGTGATCATTACAGACAGCCATGTTGCACCGAAATATCTTCCGATCCTTCAACACAGTCTCGAGAGAAAAAAATATTCCGTCCGCACTATCATTCTGCCCCCGGGAGAATCACAAAAGAGCATCGCATCGGCCGAAAAAATCTACACACAGCTTCTCCGATGGAATATCGAACGGTCTTCGACCATCGTAGCGCTCGGCGGCGGTGTGATCGGTGACCTGGCCGGTTTTGTCGCCGCAACATTCCAGCGCGGTGTCGGCTTTGTTCAGATCCCCACGACACTTCTTGCTCAGGTGGATAGTTCCGTCGGCGGTAAAGTGGGCATCAATCATCCGCTCGCGAAGAATATGATCGGCGCGTTCTATCAGCCGTCGTTCGTCCTTGCCGATACATCCGTCCTGAAGACACTGCCGAAGCGGGAGATCATCTGCGGACTCGGTGAAGTGATAAAATACGGCATCATTCTGGACAAGAAATTCTTTGACTCCACTGAGCGTTCACTCGACAAAGTCCTCTCCGGGGACCGCAAAGAGCTGACGCAGATCGTCAAACGCAGTTGTGAGCTGAAGGCCTATGTCGTTGCTAAGGATGAAAAAGAATCGAATCTCCGAGCCATCCTCAATTTCGGTCACACGATCGGGCATGCGTTGGAGCATGCCGGAGGTTACGGCACACTGAAACACGGTGAAGCTGTGCTGTACGGCATGGTCGCCGAATCGTTTATCGCATCACAGAAACACATGATCCCGTCGGATGACATAGAGCGGATGGAACAATTGATCCGCCGTATTCCGATCCCTTCTCTGACACCGTTGAAACTGAAATATCCGTCACTACGGTCTGCAATGATGATGGACAAAAAAGTAAAAGACGGTTCAATTCGAATGACGTTACCGAAAAAGATCGGCTCCGTCACGCTGCCGATGGTTATCGACGAAGATGCGATACGGCACGCTGTCGAATATGTGAAGGTCTATGGGACGTAATATCTTCCTGACCATATCGTCCATTCTCCTCCTGCAGCCTCTGTTTGCGCAGCAGTATCTCTTTTCCCCGAATAAATTCGGTGCAAACCTTTTTGCGGGCGGTATCGATACGCCGCGCTTCCAATTCGTGGATATCGATGGTGATCACGATAATGACCTGTTCCTGCTGGACCGTGATGAACAGCTTTGGTTCTACCGGAATATCAACGGTAAACTTTTCATGGAACCGAAGAGCTCGTTCGGTCTTGCGGTCGGATCATGGTTCCGGTTCGCGGATATCGATGCGGACGGAGATCAGGATTGTTTTACGAACGGCACATCTTCAGAAATCTCTCTCTTTACCAATGTCGGGAATGCTGCTTCACCGCAGTTTCAACTGACCTCGGCAGCACTGCAAGATACATCCGGCATCGATCTGTTCAGTGAACGATTCAGTATTCCCACACTGGCGGATCCGGACGGTGACGGCGACCTCGATCTCTTTTCGGGAAGTTCGATCGGTTCGGTGACCTATTACCGGAATATCGGGACGAAATTCTCTCCTCAATTCACGTATATCACAAGCGCATATCAGGGGATCAATATCCAGGGGGGACCGTCGATCCTTCCGAAAGTGATGCATGGCGCCAGCGGAATAGAATTCTTTGATGTTGACAGCAACGGTGTACTCGATCTCTTTTGGGGGGACTACTTCAATCCGAGTCTGTATTTTTTGAAAAATATGGGGTCAGGTCAGGTTCCCAATATAGTACTCTCCGATTCAACATATCCCAATGAAGATGTCATCCTTTCATATGGATTCAATGTACCGCAGCATATAGATCGTGACGGGAATGGAACGGTCGATCTGATGATCGGTAGTGTTTTCCCAAATGCGGACCATGATAATTTCATGTTCTATTCGAATATCGGCACCAATAAGGAGCCGTTCTATCAACGGCAGTCAAAGAATGTCATTCCGATGATCGATGTCGGATCGCGAAGCAGTATAGCGGCAGCGGATCTTGACGGGGACGGTGATCTTGATCTGTGTGTCTCATCATCGAGCGGGACGGTCAATATCTTCCAAAATAACGGGACGAAGAATGTCCCTGTTTTTTCATCTGAACCGACGTCATCATTCACGATCGCCGGGACGTTCAATATCACTGTAACGGCCGGAGATCTGAACGGAGACAGTCATCCTGATCTGCTGTTAGGAACATTTGATCATGGATTGAAGGTTTATGTAAATTCCACCACGGACGGTGTCATCTCATTCGTCCGTCAAAATCATCCGCTGGACACGCTGCAGTTGGGGCAGAATACATCTCCGTGCCTTGTGGATATTGACAAGGATGGAAAACTCGATGTACTCGTCGGGAACAGCGGCGGACAATTAGCTTTCATCAAAAATATATCCATCAACAACATTGTGTCATATTCTGTTGAAAAGAATTTCAATTTGATCGATGTCGGTAATGATGCAAATCCATTCTGTGCCGATCTGGACAACGATGGAGTCCTTGATCTGATCATCGGAAATATTGACGGTGTGCTGTGGTATTATAAACAATCTCCACAAAGCGTGTTCAAATTCGATCCGGTGAACCAGAAATATGACGGTATCGATGTCCGGCTGGAAGCATCTCCCGAGGCCGCTGATATTGATGGTGATGGCGATCATGACCTTTTGATCGGTAACGGGAAAGGCGGGATATTCCTTTACGAGAAGACCGGAGCACTGTCTGAACATTCCGATGTCATTCAGCCGGTGAAATTTGATGTAGCGAATAATTATCCGAATCCGTTCAATCCTTCAACGACCATTTCATATACGTTGCCTGCTGTTTCGGAAGTGAAGATCGCCATTTATGATGTTGTCGGTCGTGAACTCTCTATCCTGACCAATGGTACACAAGATGTCGGTAGGCATTCCATCGTATGGGATGCATCGACATATCCTTCGGGAACATATTTCTATCGAATCTCTGTTTCACATTCGGGAACGACATTCAATTCCATCCATTCAATGCTTCTCATCAAATAATCGGGGTAATGATGCTAAGATCCCACATCGTTTATATTCTGTTCATCATAGTAAGCTGTACGGAGTTGCTCCACGCTCAGGGAGGAGTGAACACTCAGTTGGTCGGTCAGGTGAGAACTCGCGGAACGAATAACTATTCCAACTGCTGGGGCTATGTCTCTCCCGGCGGCAAAGAATATGCAATCCTTGGATGCAATACAGGCACCCAGATCGTCGACATCACGACGGATACTTTGAAGGAAGTAGCGTTCATTACGGGACCGACATCAGGCTGGCGCGAGATGAAGGTCTATAAGAATTATGCTTATGTGGTGACTGAGGGGACCGGTGCTGGCCTTCAGATCATCGATATGGATTCATTGAAACTGGTGAATACGATCACGACGACTCAGGTCCCGTCAGGTCACACTATTTCCATTGAAGGGAAATACCTCTATATCAGCGGTTCCCGATACAAGAACGGCGGTGTTGTTGTCCTCGATCTGACCAATCCCGTGAATCCGACCGTGGTCGGTGAATATCAGAGCGAATATATCCACGATTGTGTCATCAAAAATGATACGATCTATGCTGCGGCGATCTACGGTATCGGTGTAGATATCATCGATGCAACGAACAAAGCGAATATCAAACGGGTAAGTGTCACTAATTATCCCTATTCCGGGACGCATAATACCGATGTCACGGCCGATGGGAAATACGTCCTGAGCACTGATGAGATCAATTCCAATCCGGACAAGAACGGAAATCTTTTGCGGGTATGGGACAGAACCGATGTGACAAATCTGAAACTGGTCGCCACCTATGTAGCCCGTCCACAAACGATCGTCCATAATATCCATTTGAAAGGCGACTACGGATATCTGGCTCATTACTCCGAAGGTCTCCGCATCCTCGATCTGAAATATCCTTCCATTCCTGTCGAGATCGGGTATTATGATACATTCGTCGGCTCAGTGAACAATTACGTCGGCGCTTGGGGAACCTTCCCGTATTTTGCCTCAAATAAAGTGATCATCTCCGACATCAGCGGGGGATTGTATGTGATAAAATTTCCCGGACAGAACGGATCCTTGAAGGCGGCAAGAGCAATACTAACGGTACGCGATTCGGTAACGAATCTGCCGGTGAGCGATGTGAAAGTTGTTATGAGAGGACGGTTCGATACGCTAGTAACGGATAATCTCGGACAAGTGAGATTCGGTGCAACGACCGATACCATGACCGTAACGATATCCAAATCGACATATTCAACAGGATATGCCACGGTAACGAAAATGATCACAATGAAATTTGATTCGGTAATAAATATCACTGTCCCGATCAAACAAACGGCAAGCGGTTCATTGAAATGTGTTGTAACGAATAAAACAAATTCTGCCCCTGTGAAGAATTTCAGGATCAGGGTAATTGGTGCACCGATCGAAGGAGTGACGGACTCCCTTGGGAAATTCACCATCCCTGCATTGCTGGGAGGGAATACTTTCTCGATCATTGCATCACAATGGGGATTCGCTGCCGAAACTGCATCAGTGAAAATAACGGGGGGTGTGGAGAATACCTTCAACTTCCAATTGACGCCGTATGGTTTGGATAATTTCGAATCAGAGTCTGGTTGGACGGTCGGAAGCGCGCAGGATTCGGGATCGAGCGGAAAGTGGGAACGGGCAAAACCGAATGCAGCTGTGACCGGAATTGATACTCTGCAGCCGAAAGAAGACCATACTGTGAACGGAACACTATGCTTTGTGACCGGGGCATCATCCACCGTGACCGATTATGTCGATTACCGGACGACATTGACCTCTCCTGTTTTCAGTCCGAAATCGTTCGCTGTACCGACCATTATATTCTGGAATTATTTCAATTCGCGCTCCGCAGCGAAGGATGACACACTCTATGTGGATCTTTCTAATAATAACGGACTCACCTGGAAGAATGCGATAGCGATCAATGGAAAACTTCCGTTTTGGAAACAGTATAAGATCGATATAAAGTCGATCCTTACCGTGAGCGATGAGATGAAGATCCGGTTCGTCGCGAAGGACGGTGGTCTTTCGTCTGTGTTCGATGCTGCGGTGGACGACGTTGAATTCGGTGAGAATCTTCAGCTGACTGTTGAGCATATATCCTCTCATCAACCTGATAATTTTGCGTTACATCAGAACTTTCCTAATCCGTTCAATCCTTCAACGACAATTCAGTATGAGATCCCTGTCAAAGGTCCGGTGACATTGATAGTGCATGATATGCTGGGTAAAGAGATCGCATCGCTCGTCAATCAGCAGCAGGATGCCGGGATCCATACGGTTGAGTTCAATGCAGAGAATCTCTCCAGCGGTATATATTTTTATACATTACGCATTGGTTCTGCTGTGATGACAAAAAAGCTGGTCGTTATGCGCTAATACATAAATAGATAATGAAAATAAAGAGATCCCCCGCATTTTATCAGGTGCGGGGGATTTTTTGTTTATTGAATTCACACTGAAATAGTCGTATGTTTTATAAACAAATGTATCACCATTCTCATAACCTCAAGGAATTTAACAATGGAAATACCCTCCTACGTTAAACATGAACGGCTCAAACAATGGGTCAAAGAAATCGCCGCATTGACAAAACCTGACAATGTGTATTGGTGTGACGGATCAGAACGTGAATACAACGAAATGTGCGATCTGATGGTGAAGAGCGGCACGTTCAAAAAACTCAACCCTGAAAAACGTCCCAATAGTTATCTTGCGCTTTCCGATCCTTCCGATGTCGCGCGCGTTGAAGACCGCACGTTCATCTGCAGCAAACGCAGAACTGACGCCGGCCCGACAAATAACTGGGTCGATCCGAGAGAGATGAAGACCACACTCAATTCACTGTTCGACGGCTGCATGATCGGACGAACGATGTATGTCATCCCGTTCAGTATGGGACCGCTCGGTTCCGCGATCGCTCATATCGGCGTTGAGATCTCAGATTCACCGTATGTTGTGGTGAATATGAATATCATGACACGCATGGGAAAAGCGGTGTATGATGTGCTTGGTGAGAATGGTGAATTTGTTCCCTGCGTACATTCTGTCGGAATGCCGCTTCCCGGAGGCAAAAAGGATGTCGCATGGCCGTGTAACAAGGACCAAAAATATATCGTGCATTTCCCCGAAGAACGCTCCATCTGGTCATACGGCAGCGGATACGGCGGCAACGCATTACTCGGAAAGAAATGCTTTGCTCTCCGCATTGCATCATCCATGGCCCGCGATGAAGGCTGGCTGGCAGAACATATGCTTATTTTGGGAGTTGAGGATCCAAAAGGACAAAAGACATACGTTGCGGCTGCATTCCCAAGCGCGTGCGGAAAGACGAATTTTGCCATGCTCATCCCTCCGAAATCATTCGCGGGTTGGAAAGTAACGACGGTCGGCGACGATATTGCCTGGATCAAACCGGGACATGATGGACGTCTTCATGCGATCAATCCCGAGGCGGGATATTTCGGGGTTGCACCGGGTACATCCGAGAAGACCAATCCGAATGCAATGGCAGCAATAACGAAGAATACTATTTTCACCAATGTTGCGTTGACCGATGACGGCGATGTTTGGTGGGAGGGAATGACAAAGAATCCTCCGGCACATGCGATCGACTGGCAGGGAAATTCATGGACACCGGAGAGCGGAAAGAAAGCGGCCCATCCGAATGCACGGTTCACTGCTCCTGCGTATCAATGTCCCTGCATCGATTCAGAGTGGGAGAATCCGAACGGAGTTCCGATCAGTGCATTCATCTTTGGCGGACGACGCAGCACGACCATTCCGCTCATCACTCAGGCGATCAACTGGAACTTCGGCGTCTATATGGCGGCAACGATGGGTTCCGAAACAACGGCTGCTGCAGCGGGGGCAACCGGGGAAGTTCGCCGCGATCCGTTCGCCATGCTTCCGTTCTGCGGTTATCATATGGGAGATTACTTCAATCATTGGCTCAAGGTCGGCCGTGAGATCTACAATCCTCCGCGTATCTTCAATGTGAACTGGTTCAGAAAAGATGCAAATGGAAATTTCCTCTGGCCCGGGTTCGGCGACAATATGCGTGTATTGAAATGGATCGTTGAACGTGTGCATGGACAAGCGTTCGCGATCGAAAGTCCTGTCGGATGGATGCCGCGCTATGAGGATATGGATTTTACCGGATGGCATGATATCTCGCAGGAACAATTCTATGAACTGATGGCGATCGATAAAGAGTTATGGAAAAAAGAGATCCTCTCGCACGAAGAACTCTTCATCAAACTCTACGACCGGCTGCCGAAAGAGTTCATGCTGATGCGTGACATGCTTCTTTCACAACTGTGGCGTTCTCCCGAAAAATGGGAAATGGCACCAGAATTCTAAAGTGAAAAACCATCGGATTGCCCAGCAATCCGATGGTTTTCTCTTGTTTCACCGCTCCTATGAGTAAGAAACAAATCTTCATTTTCCCACCTTTGAAATAATTTTTCCTCAATTCCTCCTAAAATCCTAAGTATTTCTGATATCCTTGCGGTACACTCTTTGCATTTTAGTAAAGAGCGTAAAGAAAGGAGGGTATCATGCATACCCTATTTCATCATCCTTTACCGTTTGGTTTTCATCCGAAAAAGAAGGTCGTTTCTGTAGTAGTCCCTTCTCATTATTCAGTCGATGAATCCAGACTCGAACTGAAAAAGATGCTCGGCATCAACATGGAGAAAGGAATATTCATCTCTGCGTTGATCCACGTGTTGATGATCGGTTCCTATTACGCAGTACAGTATTACGCTGCATTGGACGAAGATGCACCGGTGGTGAGGATCAGGATCATGCGATACAGTGACCTCGGTCCGCCTCCATCCATCACCAACACACTTGCATCACCGTCCGTTGGAGTAGCGCGAGAGGTACGACCGTCGATCGGAACACCTGTTCCGGTACCGGATGCTGAGATCAATCCTGAACTCACTATCGCTACACAAACAGAGATGAGTTCCGTCACCGGCAATGCAACGCTGGATGGCGAGGGGACAGGCACCGAAGTGAAGATCGAAGAGGATGTGACGATCGAAAATGATGAACCGGGCATGAATGAGTTCATGCCGGTGGAGAAGATTCCGCAGGTGATCCGCTCGGAGAAACCTGAATATCCCGATATCGCCAGAAGGTCCGGCATGGAAGGATATGTCTGGGTAAAGATCCTGGTGGACAAGACAGGAAAACCGAAAAAAGCCGTTGTCATCAAAGAGAACGGCAGCGCCATCTTCAACGATGCCGCAATGAAAGCCGCTATGCAGTACCAATTCACACCCGGAGTGATGAACAGCGGTCCGGTTCAGGTGTGGGTTGCCATTAAATTCAATTTCCAACTTACCGATAGAAAATAAGAGAATACTACTATGATACCGAATGTGCCGATCCAAAATACGATCCTTTCCCGCAATGAACTGGGCCGATTCTTCATTGACCAGAACTGTGCGGGATGTAAGAACTGTTTCTCACTTGCTCCAAGCAATATTGAATTCCTTTCAATGGCAAAACGTTGTTCCATTGTCCTTCAGCCGATGTCCGATGATGAACTGCTCATCCTCAATAAGGCGTATCAGCAATGTCCGCAGAAGGCGTTCCACGATAAAGCTGATGTTCTTGTTGAAGGAATGGACTAACAATATGGTGTCGTCAATGAATGAACTTCGACATCCGTCATTACAAGGCACCGTTTGGCGCCATCATTATGATGCGAAATGCATCTCCATGCAGCAGGCTGCGGAACTGGTGTATTCCAATGATAATGTCTTTGTCAGCGGAAATGCTGCCTCACCGCGGACATTCTTGAGCGTTCTTGCCGGACGCTCAGGAGAACTGCGGAATGTTTCCGTCTATCATCTGCTGCTGCTGGGAGAGGATCCGTTCAAAGGGATAGTTGACACACGGGAAAAGATCCGTCACGTTTCATTCTTTGTCGGCAGTGCAGACAGGAATGCAGTGAAGGACCATTCTGCCGATTATATTCCGGTATTCTTGAACGAGATTCCGTCATTATTCTATAAGAATATCGTTCCTCTCGATGTGGCCTACATCATGGTCTCACCGCCGAATGATGAAGGATTCGTCAGTCTTGGGGTGGAATGCGCCGCTTCAATTGCAGCGATCGAAACGGCCAAAGTGGTCATCGCTCAGATCAACAAAGAGGTCCCGTTCACGTACGGCGAGACACTGATCCCGATCTCCAAACTGCACTATGTTGTTGAACACGCTGAACCGCTTTGCGAATTGAATCGGCCGGAGGCGAGTGCCATAGAAAAAAAGATCGCGGATTATATCTCCCCGCTCATTGAGGACGGTTCCACACTTCAGTTTGGGATCGGCGGTATACCGAATGCGATCATGAGCGGCCTTGAAGGTCGGAAGGATCTTGGGGTCCATACAGAGATGTTCTCTGACGGGATGATGGAATTGATGCAGAAAGGGATCATCACCAATAAACGCAAGACGGTGAATCCCGGGTATTCCGTAGCAACATTCATCCTCGGCACTAAGAAATTATATGAGTTTGTGAACGGCAATCGGTCCATTAAACTATTGCCGACGGATGCAACGAACAATCCGTTCCTCATCGGTCAGAATGAGAAGATCGTTTCCATCAATTCCGCCATCGAGATCGATCTGACCGGTCAGGTCTGTGCGGATTCGATCGGAACAAGGATCTACAGCGGTTTCGGCGGACAGCTCGATTTTGTCCGCGGAGCAGCTGCTTCGAAGAACGGAAAAGCGATCATCGCACTTCCGGCGATGGCGGCCGGCGGTAACTATTCGCGGATCGTTCCGATGCTCAAACAGGGAGCCGGTGTCGTTACGACGCGCGGCGATGTGGAATATGTCGTAACGGAATACGGTATCGCTCTTCTGAAGGGCAGAACGCTGCGCCAGCGCGCAGAAGCACTGATCGCTATCGCGCACCCGAACGTCCGGCAGGAATTGGAGCAATGGATCAGTCAATCATATCACTCTGGGGATAGATCGTAATGGAGTCATTAGAACAAAAAATCACATCGTTGATCGAAGAACATAAAGCGATAGAAGATCTTTCCTATGAAGTGGAGAAGGTCCTCCACTACTATCAGGAACATCCGCAATATCCGCTGGACTATGATAAGATCAGGAAACGAATGAAAGAGGTCAGTCTGCGGTTGAGCAAACTGACGGGACAAATGGAGCAACTTCTTCATTCCGAAGAGAAAGCATAGTGCTGCCAAAGGGGATACCGATCATGATCACCGTCAAAAAAATACTGGTCACAACAGATACATCAGTGGAATCGTATTCAGCAATGGAATACGCGGCGTGGCTTGCTGAAAAGGAGAAGGCCTCTGTTACGTTGTTGTATAGTGTCGACAATCTTCCTTCAGTTGCCTATCATACCGTCGATCTTACATTCGACAAATTCCGGGATGAAGTGCTTCAGGTTGAGAAGAAACGATTGGAGGAATTTGCAGAACGGTTCCAAAAGAACTTCACCGTAAAATTGAATGTTGTCCTTACGGAAGGTCATGCTGCTCAAGTGATCGTTCAATATGCTAAGGACCATAATTCAGATATCATAGTCATGAGCACGCACGGCAGGACCGGTATTCAGCATGTTGTGCTCGGCAGCGTTGCTGAACGGGTGGTAAGGACTGCTCACTGTCCGGTTTTAACGGTAAAATCGATCGTTCCTAAAACTTCCTCGGCAAAAAAGAAAAATTCCAAAAAATAACATCCGTTCACCTAGTCAATGATCCCATTGTGATTGCGATATCTCAATGGGATTTGTTGTTTTTTCGGCTTTCCTTATGATTTTGCAAAACATACGCAAAATGAGGAAGTTTATTGTTTTTAGCCCGATAAACTTATATATTTCCCCTTATCCTTGAAGAATGATAGCCGAAAACATCCAAAATATTGGGGAAAATCTCAAAAATACGTGTCTTCGAGCCGGCAGGGATCCCAAAGATGTGTCATTGATCGCCGTTAGTAAGACATTTTCAGCAGAAAATATTATAGAGGCAATGGCTGCAGGTTCCATGGATTTTGGTGAAAACTATGTCCAGGAATTGCTGGAAAAAAAGAATGCACTCACGGATCCTAATATCCGTTGGCATTTCATCGGTCATTTGCAGTCGAATAAGGTGAAGTATATTGCTGAATGGATCCATATAATCCATTCTGTTGATTCGATCGACCTGGCAAATGAGATACAAAAACGTGCCGCCAAATTCGGTCGTTCCATTGATGTGCTGGTGGAAGTGAACACTTCGGAAGAAGCGACGAAATTCGGTGTAAAACCGAATGATGCGATGGAATTGATCTCTTCGGTTGGGAAATTGCCGAATGTCGTGATGAAAGGATTAATGACGATCGGTCCTTTTACTGATGATAAGAATGCATCAAGGTCGTCATTTAAAACGTTGAAACAACTCTTTGATCAAGCCAATGCCTCCGGTATTGTGAAACAGAAATTGACGGTCCTTTCGATGGGGATGACCCATGATTATGAGACCGCCATCGAGGAAGGTTCCACAATGATCAGGATAGGTACGGCCATCTTCGGCACACGCTCCAAACAAATCAATTAAACTGGAGGAAGTATGAAACTCACTCCGCTCGATATCAAGAAACAGGAATTCAAGAAGGTCCTTCGCGGTTATGATTCCGTTGAAGTGGATGCTTTCCTCGATACACTCTCGTCGGAATTTTCCGATCTGCTCCGGCAGGTGAAAGAGATGCGCGAACAGGCGATCGAAAGTGAAGTGCAGCTGCGGGATTATAAGCAGAAAGAGCGTGACCTGCAGCAGGTGCTGATGCAGGCGCAGGAGAACAGCGCACGGACGATCGAGAATGCCCGCAAAGAAGGGGAACTGATCATCCAGGAATCCGAATTGAAAGCGAGCCAGATCGTGGACCATGCACGGATGGAAGTGATGCGTGCCAAAGAAGAAGTAACGAACCTTCGTGCAAAGAAAGAAGCGCTTGTCAGCCGCCTGAAGGTGCTGCTCAATTCTGAAGTGGAACTGATCAAAGCGCTTGAAGCGGATGAAGAGATGAACAAACGCGAACATAATAATCAAGGGACCGGCAGGGACCATTTTCAGATCGATGAAATCCTAAAAAAATTATAATGTCAGAACTCAGAGCACAGATCAATGATGCCGTAACATTCTTACGGACGAAGACCCAATCAACTCCTGCTATCGGGATCATACTCGGTACGGGATTAGGCGGACTGGTCAAAGAGATCCAGGCAGAGATCGTCATCGATTATTCCGAGATCCCGCATTTTCCCGTTTCAACGGTGGAATCACATAAAGGGAAACTGATCTTCGGAACACTCGGCGGGAAGAAGATCGTCGCTATGCAGGGACGCTTTCATTATTACGAAGGCTACACCATGCAGCAGGTGACGTTCCCGGTGCGTGTGATGAAAGCGCTCGGCGTGAATACGCTGCTCATCTCGAATGCTGCCGGAGGGATGAATCCTCATTTCACCAAAGGGGACATCATGCTCATTACCGATCATATCAATCTGCTCGGTGACAATCCGCTTATCGGGCATAATGATGATACGCTCGGTCCGCGGTTCCCCGATATGACCGAACCGTACACAAAAGAATTGATCGCTCTTGCCGAGAAAGTGGCGTTGGACCAGAAGATCCGCCTGCAAAAGGGTGTTTTTGTGGCTGTTTCCGGACCGAATCTGGAGACGAAAGCCGAATACCGGTTCCTGCGAGGAATCGGCGCCGATGTTGTTGGCATGTCCACGGTACCGGAAGTGATCGTCGCAGCGCATCAATCAATGCGCGTGCTTGGATTCTCCATTATGACCGACGAATGTTTCCCCGATGCACTCAAACCGGTTTCGCTCCAGGAAGTGATCGCAGTTGCGAACAGTGCGGAACCGAAATTAACCTCAATCATGAAAGAAGTTGTCGCGAGACTATAGCTGTTATGTTTAAAGAACTTACCGATAAGATCAATTACGCCGAAGTCGAAAAAGAGATCCTGAAATTCTGGGAAGACAAGAAGATCTTCGAAGAATCCATCACCTCACGCAGCGGTAAACCGCTCTACACATTCTACGAAGGTCCTCCGACCGCTAACGGACGTCCCGGCATCCATCACGTGATGGCGCGGACGCTGAAGGATGCATTCTGCCGATACAAGACGATGAGCGGCTATCAGGTGTTCCGCAAAGCGGGCTGGGATACGCATGGTCTTCCGGTGGAGATCGAAGTGGAGAAACAGATCGGCATCAAACATAAGGATGAGATCCTCGCGTTCGGTGTGGAGAAGTTCAATCAGCTCTGCCGCGAATCGGTCTGGAAATATCAGGCGGATTGGGAACGGATGACGAAAGAGATGGGATACTGGGTCGATCTGAAGGATCCGTATGTCACATTCCATAATAACTATATCGAGTCCATCTGGTGGGCTCTGAAGCAGTACTACGACAAAGAAATGATCTACCGCGGCTATAAGATCCAGCCGTACTGCCCCCGCTGCGAGACACCGCTCTCTTCCCACGAAGTCGCGCTCGGGTATAAGGATGTGAAGGATCCGTCCGTCTACATCAAAATGAAGTTGAAGGACGAAACGAATACCTACTTCCTTGTTTGGACGACCACCCCGTGGACATTGATCTCGAACGTTGCACTGGCAGTTCATCCCGATATCGATTATGTGAAGGTTGAACTCCTTGCTGCTGATGGTGAGAACGTTGTGCCGACCGGCGAGTTCTTCATCATGGCGAAAGCACGTCTCGAAGTGCTGAAAGAAAAATATGCGGTCGTTTCCGAATTCAAAGGGAGGGACCTTCTTGGAAAAGAATACGAACGGATCTTCAACTACCATGAAGTGAAAGAAAAAGGGTGGTATGTTGTTGAAGGAAGTTTTGTCACGACGGATTCCGGTTCCGGTATAGTTCACATGGCTCCGGCATACGGTGAGGATGATTATCAGACCTGCCGCAAGTACGGACTCCCGACGATCCATCCCGTGAACAAGTCCGGTGAATTCGAAGATGCTGTGACGGATTTCAAAGGAAAATTTGTAAAGGATGTCGATGCGGACATCATTTTGAATCTGAAAGCACGGAACATCCTCTATAAAAAAGAACAGTATCTCCACAGCTATCCTCATTGCTGGCGCTGTTCGTCGCCTCTGTTGTATTATGCACGAACATCGTGGTATATCAGTACGACCAAATATGCTCAGCGGATGATCGATCTGAACAAACAGATCAACTGGATCCCCAAAGAAGTGGGTGAAGGACGGTTCGGAAACTGGCTCGAAGAGAATAAGGATTGGGCATTGTCCCGTGACCGCTATTGGGGAACGCCCCTTCCCATCTGGCTCTCTGAAGATGCGAAGGAAATGAAGTGCGTCGGAAGTTTTGAGGACCTGATCGGTGCTGAATGGCTGGATGAGAACGGGAATCCTTCAGGAAAGATCTTTACCAAGGATGATATCAAGACACTCGATCCGCATAAACCGACCGTTGATAAACTCGTCTTCAAAGGGAGCAATGGGAAATATCTGAAGCGGACCCCCGAATTGATCGACGTTTGGTTCGATTCCGGGGCGATGCCGTTCGCGCAATGGCACTATCCGTTCGAGAATAAAGAGATCTTCGACAAAGCATACCCTGCGGATTTCATCTCCGAAGGTATCGATCAGACACGCGGTTGGTTCTACACTCTCCATTCCATCTGCACGTTCCTGTTCGATAAACCGGCATATAAGAATGTTTTGGTGAACGAACTGATCCTGGATAAGACCGGACAGAAGATGTCCAAGTCCAAAGGGAATACCGTCGATCCGTTCGGTCTCATTACAAAATACGGTGCGGATGCAACCCGCTGGTATCTTGTTTCGCAGTCGCCGGTGTGGCGTCCTACATTATTCGATGAGGATGGTATCGGTGAAGTGCAGCGGAAATTCTTCAGCACGCTGGTGAACACGTATTCATTCTTTGCATTGTATGCGAATATCGATCAGTTCGATTTCAGTGAACCGGCAGTGCCGATCGCTGAACGTTCGGAGATCGATCGCTGGATCATCTCGGCGCTCAATTCTCTTGTGAAAGAATACACGCAGTACATGAACGAATACGATCTGACAAAGGCATCGCGTGCGATCTCGGATTTCACGCTGGACAACCTTTCCAATTGGTACGTGCGCCGTAACCGACGCCGTTTCTGGAAGAGTGAAAAAGGAAAGGATAAGACCGCCGCGTATCAGACGCTCTATGAATGTCTCGACACAATCGTAAAGCTGACCGCTCCGATCGCACCGTTCCTCGCTGATGAGATGTACCGGAATTTGAACGCCGCAACGAAGAAGGAATCGCATGTTTCTGTCCATCTTGCTGTGCTTCCTGCAGTGAACGAAGCGGCGATCGATCCGGCACTTGAAGTTCGTATGGACCGTGCGATCAGGATCGTCGGACTCGTTCGCGCGATGCGCATGAAAGCGAATCTGAAAGTGCGTCAGCCGCTGAAACGTATCCTGGTTCCGGTAAAGAATCAGGATGAGTATGCGCTGCTGAAGTCCATGGAAGATGTGATCCTCGACGAGATCAACGTGAAATCGCTCGATGCCAAGATCGATCAGGATATCATCAAATATAAGATCAAGCCGAATTTCCGAGTGCTGGGGAACAAATACGGAAAGTCGACCGCAAAAGTGGCCGAAGTGATCCGTAATTTCACCGCACAACAGATCGATGAGATCCATACCCAAGGGACGATCCAGATCATTGCCGAAGGGAATCCCGCAACGATCATTCTGGAAGATGTTGAAATTGTCGCCGAAGAGATCAAAGGTTGGGTCGTCGAATCCGACGGGAAAGTTACGGTAGCGCTTGATACCGAGATCACTCCTGAACTCCGCACGGAAGGATTCGCCCGCGAGTTCGTCAGCCGTATCCAGAATCTCCGCAAAGATTCCGGCTTCGAAGTGACAGACAGGATCTTCATCGGATTCACTTCGACGGAGGAACTGACGAAAGCACTCCTGGATTCGTCCGCATACATTATGAGTGAAACACTGGCGACAGAACTGAAGAGTAATGCAGCAAACGGGACAGCCGTAAAGGAAGACATCAACGGCGTTCAATGTGATATCAGTATCAACAAAGTCTAATTCAATTCATTGTCATTTTCAAAAGGATAACAATGGCGAAAAAGGTCGTAAAGAAGGCAAAAGCAACACCGGCGAAAAAAGCTGCGCGTCCTAAAGCGGCAGCGTCAAAAACGAAAAGTGCTGCAGTCAAACCGGTGAAGAAGAAAGTGGTCAAAGGATTCGGTGCAAGTGACCTAAAGTATTTCAAAGGGATCATCACGGAAAAGAGGAAAGAGATCCTTGAGGAACTCGCGATCCTGAAAGAGAGCATGATGGACGTGACGACCGGCGAATATGCGAGCGAGAATTCCACGTACTCCACGCACATGGAACAAGGGACCGATGCAATGGAGCGGGAAAAGACATTCCTCTTTGCCTCGCGCGAAGGAAAATTCCTGAACTATCTGGACGATGCCCTGAAAAGGATCGACAAAGGAACATACGGATTCTGCATCAATTGCGGGAAACTGATCCCGAAAGCACGGCTTGAAGCTGTTCCGCACGCTCAATTGTGCATTGAATGCAAGAACCTGAAGAAGGGATCGATGTAACTGTGAGAGTCCTTTTCCTAACTGTGTTCATCGTTATCGCCGATCAGCTCAGCAAATTCATGATCAAAGGACTCGAGGTC
>JBMOHT010000028.1:0-31471 GCA_049317705.1 Bacteroidota bacterium
CGTTTTCAGTCGTCCGAAGATGGATTTATTCACCACAGAAATATCCCGACCGATCCTTCGAGTCTCCCCAGTGATGAGGTCCAATCATTGTTGCCGGATGCCTCCGGAACATTGTGGATCGGGACATCAGCCGGCGTTGCGAATATCAATTCGTACCGTCAAAAGTTTCCGTTGTTGAAACTTCCGGAGAATGTGCCGGCGGCGTTCTATAATCAGATCCAAGCATTGTGCGTCGACAGGCAGGGCGATCTTTGGTGCGGAACAAGAGGGGGCGGGTTGGTTCATCTTCCTAAAGGGACCAACAGTATCATCCGTTATGTGCATTCGCCGAAAGAGCGTAATTCCCTGAGTAATGATTTTGTGACTGCTATTGTTGAACAGCGCGACGGTTCATTGTGGATCGGTACACATGGAGGAGGATTGAACCGCTTCGATCGACGGACCGGAACATTCCGGCGAATGATGGCCGAAGTCAATGACCCCCGAACATTGTCGGCAAAATATATTATCTGTTTGTTGGAAACTTCCGATGGATCCCTCTGGGTCGGAACCGAAGGTGACGGTATCAGCAGGCGGAATACTTCGACGGGAGTATTTCAGCATTACCGTAATAGCGCTGAGGATTCCACTTCGCTCGGCAGTAATTTTGTGTATTCGTTCCTCGAAGATCACAGGAAAAATTTTTGGATCGGCACCTGGGGCTCGGACCTTGACCGGTTTGATCAGAAGGAGCAGCGCTTCATCCATTACCGACATATTCCGGGTGATACGACAACATTGGCTGCACGATCGGTCTTTGCAATGGCAGAAGATCGTGAAGGGAAAATATGGATCGGAACTCCGGACGGCTTGAGTTGTTTTGATCACACAACGGACCGTTTCGTGACCTATGCAGAAAAGAATGGTATTTCGAATACATCCATCAATAGTATTGCTGTCGATCAGCATCGGTCGATATGGGTTGCGACCAATCTTGGATTGTCAAAATTCGATACGCAAACAAATGTATTCAAAAACTACACCGTATCGGACGGGTTACAGGGGTTAGAGTTCCAGCAGGGAGTGTCCGCAGCTGATGCAGCCGGACGGTTGTATTTTGGCGGGAGCGGTGGAATCAACATCTTCCATCCCGACAGTGTCAGGGACAATCCATTCATTCCGCCGGTCCATATCACACGATTCAATGTTTTGGAACAACCGTTTCCTTTATCGATCAGTTCAAAAAACGGTATCACCCTGAAAGATGATCAGAATTTCATCTCGTTCGAATTTGCTGCACTCGATTATTCTGCCTCCGAACGAAACAGCTATTCTTATATGCTGGAAGGGGTCGATGCTGATTGGTCCCGCCCGGGAACACGGCGATTCGCCAGTTATCCGAATCTCAGTCCCGGCACATATACGTTTCGCGTACGCGGTTCAAACAATGACGGTGTGTGGAATCTTAATGGAGCAAGTATGGTCATCACCATCACTCCGCCGTATTGGATGACGTGGTGGTTCCGTGCAATTGTCATGATCGGATTCCTTTCGGTCGGACCGGTCATGTATTACCGGCGAATTCGACAATTGAAAACAGAAAAACAGCGTCAGGTGGAATTTTCGAGGCAATTGATCAATTCACAGGAAGATGAACGGAAACGAATTGCATCGGAACTGCACGACAGCATCGGTCAGAATCTGTTGTACATAAAGAATTCCGCTGTGCTGGGAAAGAACAAGAACGATCTCAACCGTTTCTCCGATATAAGTGAGACCGCTTCATCCTCCATTGATGAGATTCGGAGGATCACTTATGATCTTTTCCCGTATCAGCTGGACCGGATGGGATTGACGAAAGCCATCGAATCGGTCGTTCGAAGGACGGGTGAATCATCCGGGATCAATTGCCGCTGTGAGTCCGATAATATCGACGGAATATTCAGCACAGAAAAAGGATCGAGCCTTTTCCGGATCATTCAGGAGAGCATGAATAATATCATTAAACACTCCGGTGCGAAACACGCCTTGGTGGCCGTCAGCCGAACCGAGGATGTATTGCGGGTCGTGATCGGGGATGACGGCAGGGGATTCAATGCTGAACTCGTGCGTCAGGAATCGAAAGGGTTTGGATTGAAGAATATCCAGAACCGTGTCTCACTGCTCAACGGGAAAATAACGTATTCAGAATCACCGGAATATAAAACACTCATTACCATGACCTTCCCACTCACAAATGAATAAAAAGATCAATATTCTTATTGCGGACGATCATCCGTTGATGCGCAAAGGTATTCGCGCCGTGCTTGAAGATGAATCGGTGATTGGAACGATCACCGAAGCGGACAACGGCGAAGCGGCGTTCGACCTTCTTCGGAAGGGATCGTACGATATTGCTCTTGTTGATATCGAGATGCCGAAATTAGGGGGTATCGGTCTGTCGCAAAGGATGGCGGCAGAGAACATTACAGCAAAGATCATATTTCTGACGATGCATAAGGATGAAGATATCTTCGATCAGGCAATGAACGCCGGTGCACGGGGATATCTTCTCAAAGAAAATGCTGCAGAGGATATCCTGAATTGTATCACGACAGTTCTCAAAGGGGAATATTTCATCAGTCCGGTGATCTCCGGTTACCTTGTGAAGCGTTCGAGAAAAAGCAGCGAACCATTCTCAGCCATCCCGTATGTTGATGATCTCACCAAAGCGGAACGGATCATTCTCAAGCTCATCTCCGAAGAAATGACTTCCCAGCAAATTGCGGATGAACTCCATGTCAGTCCAAAGACTGTAGAAAATCATCGCAATAACATATCAAAAAAACTCCGCCTCAGCGGGACTCATAGCCTGCTCAAATTTGCTCTAACCAATAAGGACCGGTTGAAATAACCGTCATTGGTTGTCGGCGCTCGACTATCAGAATTCAGTTCCTACCGTAGAAACTTTTCTCAACTACTCACATACTCTTCTACTCAACTACTTTCTTAGGTGCTACCACCTAGAGAATTGAGCGTCTCTCTCTATAGAGATGATCGAACGTTCTGGTGATATTGAAATAAAAATGAAACTCCTCCTGGTTGATGATAATGAAAATATGAGACGGATCATGCAGGATCTGTTCGCGCCGTATTTCAGTGAGATCGTGGAATGTTCCGATGGGGAGGAGGCGGTGGCTCTCTATCCATCGATCAGTCCCGACTGGACGGTAATGGATATTCAAATGAAGCGCATGGATGGGATCGAAGCAGCAAAGATCATTTTGTCGAATGATATCAACGCGCGGATCATTCTCATTTCGCAGCATACAGAGGAAGAGATCGTCGCCGAAGCACTGCGCAGCGGCGCCGTTGCATTCGTCAGGAAAGATGATCTTCCGACGATCATCGGTATTGTCGAAAGTAATATGTGTTTGCCTGAAGGATAGTTCAACAAAAAAGTAACGCCAACAAATGATAATTCACTTCTCATCTCGTAAGAATGTCTCAAAAATATATGATCACCACTAAAATTAGTTACTTTGCTGTTATTGCTCTTTCATTGATACTTATCCAAAGCGCATCTGCCCAAACCAACCAGCCGTCGGCGGATCTGGTCCTTCAAAAATTAGCTCCGGAATTTATCGGTGAGTTGACATCGAAAAAAGTAAAGTTCCGTTCTGCAAAGGCTCTCGTATTGTCTCGTCCTTTGTTCTCGGAGTCACAAAGTTTGACCGACCAAGACGGACTCTATGATTGCGTTATCAGAACAATTGCGAAGCCAAGTCCGCAATTGCTGGCGAAGTCCAATTCCGCCATCCCGAATTTTGTGACTGCGCGTTTGACCCTTGATGAAATGATCGAACTTGCTTCGGATCCAACCATCGAGAAGATCTATCCGGGCGGTATTCTGTATCCGAATAACAATGTCGCCAACGGAATGACCGGCGCTGATCTGGTAAAAAGCGGTGCGGTCAACAGCACCATCTACGACGGCACCGGTGTCATTATCCTGATCATCGATTCAGGTATCGATTATAAGCATTTGGACTTTCGCGATCCAGCCGATACGACAAAAAGTCGGATCCTCTACATCTGGGACCAAACATTGACGAAGGCCGGTGCGGAACTCACTCCCGCCGGTCGTGATGCGACGAATTTTAGCGGATTAACATATGGTGTCGAATACTCCAATGCGAATCTCAATAATGAGATCGATGGTACTCCTGCAGGATTTGTAAGGACACAGGATACGTTCGGACATGGAACACACGTTGCCGGTTCTGCGGCAGGCAACGGAAATTCACTTTCTTCACAAAAATATTCCGGAATTGCGACGAAGGCAGATATTGTTGTCGTCAAAGCGGGAAACAGCAGTTTCACCACGGTCAATCTCATCAACGCGCTGACCTATGCGCGGCAATTATCGGCAACAGAGGGGAAGCCGGTTGTTGTTAATATGAGCCTTGGAGGACAACAGCATGCGCATGATGGAACGCGGGACCTCGACATCGCAGTTGACAATTTCACTTCTTCAGGAAATGGCCGTGTCGCCGTGATCGCAGCGGGGAACGACGGTTCTTCCGCGCTCCACAATTCCGGTACCGTTGGAGCGAATGACAGTGTTTCATTCAACATTTTTGTCCCAGACTTCATCCCACGGTCCGGTGCAAGTAATGATTATTTCCTTTTTGAAACATGGTGGGAAGATAATTCTGATTATTCGGTGAAAATAACGAATTCATTCTTCGATGAGTATAGAGCAGTCGATGGTTTTGTGGGGACGAACAGCTATACCAATCACGGTTTTGTGTACATCGATAATGGTGTTTCATCGGACCATACCAATGGTGATCAACGGACCAGTATTCAGATCTATGACGGAAGTTCATTGAAGCCGCCCCTTTCCGGGAACTGGACCATTACACTGATCAATAATTCAGGAAGCGCAAAAAGTTTCCATGGCTGGATGTTCGGTAATACACTAAAGGCCGTATTGACCGGTGGAAATTCAGACTATACTATAGGTTCGCCGGGGACAGCATCAAGTGCCGTCACTGTTGGTTCGTATGCCAGCAGATGGAATTGGCATGCCGACAATAATTCCAATGTTGGTTTTGGCACAACGACCTTGGCCGATGATATCTCCTCGTTCAGCAGTGTTGGTCCGAGAAGGGATAATGTGCAGAAACCTGATATCGCCGCTCCCGGACAGGGTATAATCTCCAGCAGGTCGATCAATTCCACCATACCGGATTCCACCAAGGTTGATACGTACTATCGTGTGAACTTCGGTACGAGTATGGCTACACCGATCACGGCCGGAGCTGCCGCACTGCTTCTCGATCATAATCCATCCCTTTCCGCTGCACAAGTAAAAAGCTATTTGACAGCCAACACATTTACTGATTCGTATACAGGAACGTCACTTCCGGACAATCAATGGGGTTACGGCAAACTGAATATCTTTAACGCGCTTGGAAAAGCAGTCAATAGCGCTACGGTGAATCATAGTGAAATATTCACCTATGATGCATGGTCAGCTCTCTCGTCTGTGAATATCGCACCCAACGAAAAGATCGCCGTAAAATTCTCACCGGCAAACAGCGGCAGAATATCGGGAGGGTTGTTCCATCCATATACTGATGTGAATATCTCGAGTCCGATGAATCTCGAGATATGGTCGGATAATGCGGGGAGTCCCGGAACAAAACTCGGTTCAACGGTCTCGTATCCGTATCAAAATATCTCGGTCCATAGTTGGAATTATGTCAATCTGGAATCAGCCGGCGTGACTCTCGTCGGGGGGAACCATTATCATCTCGTGATGTATTACACGGCGGGGACTAATTTCCAGATCTATGCCGAAGCCGGAAGTGTTGACAATCGTTCGTTCCTTCACAATGGAGTTTCTTGGGGTCTCATGAACAGCGATGTGAAAGTCCGTCCGGTTGTCATAACAACAGAGGCTGCGTTACCGGTAGAGCTTATTTCATTCACGGCAACGGCGCAGCCGAAAACGGCCGAACTGCGATGGAAAACAGCGACTGAAGTGAACAATCATGGATTTGAGGTGGAGCGAAGAGCAATGGACAATGGACAATTGAAAATTGATAATTGGAGCAGAGCAGGGTTTGTGGAAGGGAACGGAACTTCAAATTCACCAAATGACTATGTATACACAGACAGGGGCATGGCAACCGGAAAGTATGCATATCGTCTGAAACAGATCGACCGTGACGGAAAGTTCGAGTATTCGCAGGAAGTTGAAGTGACGATCGGCGGCGTACCAACGGTTTTTGCTTTGGAGCAAAACTATCCCAATCCGTTCAATCCTTCAACGGTCATCGGTTATCAGATTCCGGTGTACAGTAACGTCTCTCTTAGAGTGTATGATGCGATTGGCAGAGAAGTAGCAACGCTGGTGAACGAAGCAAAAGAAGCAGGTTTTTATACCGCAACGTTCGATGGATCGAAACTATCCAGTGGAATGTATATAGCGCGTCTTACATCAGCAGGGAAATCCCAAACAAGGAAACTATTGATAATGAAATAGCAGTCGTAAAATCTTACGAATGCTGATGGAAATAATTATTACCCGGTTATTTAAAACAAATGTTCATGTTTATCTAACGTAAGAACGATGATCGTCCATTTATGAAAACAACACTTATAATTATTTTTCTTTTATTTCTATTTCCAACGGCAGTAAAACCCCAGGTAACTGAAAAATGGGTTACAACGTACGCAGGAGCTCCTTTGACGTTTATGGCAATTGATGATCAAGGGAATGTATATGCTACAGGAACTTCAGATACCACCGGGAGCTTTTTAACAATAAAATTTGATTCTTTGGGCAGAACACAATGGATAAGCAAATATGCTGATCAGGGACTAATTTACGGCGTACCTCAAGCAATAGCAGTTGATAATGAGGGTAATGTTTTTGTCACGGGTTTTAGAGCTTTCCTTGGAAAAGGTTTTTTAACGATCAAATATAATTCTGAGGGTGTTCAACAGTGGGCTCAAATATACAATGGTCCGGTAAATATTGACGATCAAGCAAAATTCATCGCAATTGATAATAATGGTAATATTTTCGTTAGTGGTTCAAGTTATGGACAGAATTCTTCATTGGGATTAGATATTGTTACCATAAAATATAATCCTGCTGGTGTTGAACAATGGGTGCAAAGGTATAATGGCCCTAATAGTTTTAATGACTACGTTCGCGGAATGGTCGTTGATAATGACGGAAGTGTATACGTTACAGGTGTTAGTGATGATGAAGAATTCTGGGCTGGTCGTATTCGAACCATCAAATACAATTCTTCCGGTATACAACAATGGATTAAAACATATGCTGCAGAAAATTCGAATTCCGAAAGTGTTAATGCAATCGGATTGGATATTTCAGGGAATGTTTTTGTGGTTGGTCAGAGTTTAGGTGCAGCAGGACTTGATTATGTAACAATAAAATATTCACCTACAGGTGTTGAACAATGGGTTCAACGATATAATGTATCCCAAAATCAATTGGTGTATAATATAGCGAAAGCAACCTCTCTTGTCGTTGATAGTGAGGGTAGTGTTTATGTTACAGGTACGAGTTCGGATAGCCTTGGTCTTAGTTATGAAATAGCAACGGTCAAGTATAATTCTACGGGTGTACAACAATGGGTTAAGAGAGCAGGTAATATCCATCAATATGCTCCATATCCATCAATAACGATCGATGATTCTGTCAATGTATATATCGGCGGTTTTTCTTCTGCAAGTGAGTTGCAAAATTGGAGAGTGATTAAATATAACTCTGATGGGGTACTTCAATGGGAGATCGTAGAGACTGATAGGTTTTCAAATCTAAAGGCAGATAAACGATATCATCTCTACACAATCGGAGCATCTGGAACTATTATTCAATATTTACAAGAAACCTTACCAAGTCATCCGCCGACATTATTAACGTACAACCAATATATACACACCCTACATTGGAAGAATCCGAAGCGAAAGCCGAACAAACTGATCATTGCTAAGAAAATGAGATTCACTCCGGAGGCTCAATGGGAAGTAATTGGTGTTGATAGCACAGGAGTATTGCCGGTCACCGATTCATCGTGGACAATACGAACAAGCGGTTATAATGAATATAAAGTAGGTGCTGTTTTTGGTTCCGGGGATACAATGTATTCCAATTCCGTTATCGTTCCCCGTGGATATTATTTACGAAAGATTGAAGGAGATTCCGTCAGCGCCTACAATATCTTTGCGCATAGTTTCAGAAAGATCACCAATTCGTCTGCAGTCATATGGCCCAACGAATATTGGGACCAATTTGATTATAGTAATCCGAATCTATATGATCAGAAGTATTTTTCAAATTCAGCACCAGAATTATTCCCCAACTGGCTTATCGCCGCAGAGGTAGAAGGATTCGGATCGACATTTATCAACTATCCGGACAAAGTAAACCCCGGAGCTGTTGCCGGATGGAAGTATCGTTCACGAATTCACAAAGGCTCGTGTTTAGGTCTATCAATAGCTTCTATCTTCGATTTTTACAGAGAACCTGCCTTTTACGATAAATTCCGTTTCTTTGAATCATTGTTGCCCGCAGATGTGCTTGCCAGTGATTCTGTCATTCATATGATAACCTATCTTCAGAGTTATCAGATCTTTGGCAAATATAATAATTTTACCGCAACGTCAAACGATCCCACTCCGACCAAGGCAGTGCATGACCTGGAGCAATATTTTCAGAATTACAATAATAAATTCCATGCGTATTTGTCCATTGGGGAGGCAGAAATGTGTCATGCAATCGTACCGTACGCGATCGAAAGGGTCAATGACGATCTTTATTACATTTATGTGTATGACAGCAACAGACCTGCATTGAATGACCTGCGGATCGAAGTACAGATGAATACCAATACGTGGAAACACAGTTATTACACACTCAATAAATTTATTACAGGCAAAATTAGCGTAAAGACAGGGATTGGGAATATATTACTGTCGAATACAGGCGGTCAGAAGAGTGAAAATCTAAAAAAGGCAAAGGCCCTAAATACAATGCAAGTAACCATGGGAAGTGATGCCAGTTCTTTTGTCATTCAAAACGGTGATACAATTGCCGGGTTCAATGCGACCGACAGTACGGTGATAAATTCTTCACTGGCAACGATCCTTGAAACAGACGGAGTTCTCAGGGCACCGGCATTGTACAATCTGCCGACGGGAGACTATGAAGTGATCATCAAGGACTATGGAGGAGATAAAGCGGGAGCATCAATGCTCATTTCCAGCGGACGAGGAAGCTCGCTTGGAATACAAAGAAATGATATACCATCTTCCAACGATCGCGATGTCGTCATGATAGGCGATAATACGCTCAGTTTCGCTAATCATGATGCATCATCAAAAAAATTGAAGTTCCATCAATTTAGTGAGAACACGAACGTAAAATATTTTGAAGTGAACAATGTGAATATCTCTTCGTCTGATTCGGTTCGCATATCAACGATGCAAGATGATAATATATCGTTAGTGAATTATGGCGGTGCATCAACGTTCAATGTGTTAATATCTTACGGTGATTTGATCGGTGAAAATACATTCAAGAATACTGGAGTAGCATTTCCTACCAATAGTGCTTTAACGATAGTAACAAATATGAATGATGTGGATAACCCAACGCTCACGATAAAGATCGATCATGGAATTAATGGAACTATAGACGACTCACTAACCCTTCCAAATCAATATGATCCATTGCCGGCGACGTTAACTTCTTTTACGGGGGAATATATATCCAACGGTATTCGTCTACAATGGAACACTGCAGCGGAAATAAATAATTACGGATTTGAAATTGAGAAAAGCAGAATTCAGAGCACAGGGATCAGAAGTCAGAATAAAGCAGAAGTATGGGATAAAATCGGATTTGTGGAAGGAAGAGGGACGACAAATGCACCGGGGGATTATTCGTTCATAGAAAATAGCCCAACAGCCGGAACATATTCTTATCGCTTGAAACAGATCGATCGGGACGGGAAGTTCGAGTATTCGCCGGAAGTGGAAGTAACGGTTGGAAGTGTTCCGAAAATCTTTGCCTTGGAACAGAACTATCCCAATCCGTTCAATCCAAGCACGACGATCGGTTTCACACTTCAGGTTTCAGGAATGACCACGCTGAAAGTCTATGATGCGATCGGCAGAGAAGTGGCAATCCTTGCAAATGAAAACCTTGAATCGGGAGTCGTTCACACAAGAGTATTCGATGCTTCACATCTTTCCCGTCAGAACGCAGGCGAGCTGGCCGCCGGAGTATATTTTGCACGATTGGTCAGCGGAAAATCGCAAAAGGTAAGCAAAATGCTTTTGGTAAAATAGAATATCATCGAAATGGATGTAATTAGCCGGTTTTCCTTTTTTGACTGGTTATCTATCGTGTCTTGGGATACGGCATTAAAATTGACTGCGTTGTCCGATTTAGGTAAGTTGAATCCCAATCAACGACCCTTTTTCTATAGAGACCATTCACTATGATGAAATATCTACTCCTGATTCTGCTTCTCGTCCTATCAGTATATCAACCGTCGGCTGCACAAACATTTTCCTTGGTGAAAGATATTGCTCCGGCCTCTTCAGGATTTCAAAACTCGTTTCCGGCCGGATTCGTCCAATATAATGGTAAGTTCTATTTTACGGCGTTCAACGGTCAGGGAGGACATAAATTGTACCAGTCGGATGGTACTGCAAATGGTACGGTCGTTGTCGGTCCATCGGTCGGCGTGAGTGGTACGGTATACTATCTCACCGTATTTAACGGAAAGCTTTTGTTCACCTATGACGACGGTATCCACGGATTGGAATTATGGTCCAGCGATGGAACAACTGCCGGAACGGTACTGCTGAAAGATATCTGGTCCGGTGCATCGAGTGCGCATCCGCAATTCTTTACGGAAGCGGGCGGGAAACTCTTCTTCCAGGCCTCCGATCCTTCACGCTCCGAGGGACTGTGGGTAACGGACGGAACTGAAGACGGAACTGTGCAGGTGAAAAATATGTACGCGTCCCCGTCGAACGGCATGACGAAATTTATGGTGTTGAATGGGAAGGTCCTTTTTCTGGGGAACACCGGAAGCGGATATGGATTGTGGATGAGTGATGGAACACTGAATGGAACTCAGTTGGTAAGATCGGGTGTAACAACGAACGGCAGTTATGCCGCACTGAATGGGATGATGTATTTCAGTGCGGGTGATAATACGAAGGGATATGAACTCTGGGTCTGTGATGGTACAACCTTCACTGCCTCATTACTGCGCAATATACGTCCCGATACGTTGGGAGCGTTCAGTTCATCGCCTGATAATTTCTTTGCTCAGAACAATATGGTATTCTTTACCGCCGAGGATGATTCTCACGGGAAAGAATGGTGGGTGACCGATGGGACAACGAACGGAACACATATTGTTAAAGACATCGCTGTAGGACCGAACAGTTCACAGCCCGGTCTCATCACATCGCTGAGCGGGATGACGTACTTTTTCGTGAGCAACAACGGTTCAGGGCAGATGTATCGGACAGATGGCACTGATGCAGGAACTGTCTTGATCAAATCGCCGGGATTTGTCTCGTATGTATATGGATTCAATTCGAAGCTCTATTTTCTGCAGGGACTCGAGATCAATGCTACCATTTGGAGCAGCGATGGAACGACCAACGGGACCAGTCAGATCCTTCCACCCGCTCAATCGTACTATCTCGCCGGATTAAGCTTTATCGGATATAATAATGAGTTGTTTCTTCCCGGAATAATCAATGATATGGGAATTGAGTTGTGCAAACTATCGTTTCCTGCTACTTCGGCAGGACAGATGCTCCAGATGGATGCGCCCACCCAATATGAGTTATTCCAAAATTATCCCAATCCCTTCAATCCGAGTACGACCATCGGTTTCACGCTTCCCGCCACGGCGGGCGGGCAGGTTTCAGGAATGACCACGCTGAAAGTATATGACGCCATCGGAAGGGAAGTAGCGACACTGGTAAATGAGAATCTCGAAGCAGGTGTATATCATCAAAGGTTTTTCGATGCTTCCCGTCTTTCGAGCGGTATCTATTTCGCAAAATTGGTCTCATCCGGTCAGACAATGATAAAAAAGATGATGCTGTTGAAATAATCTACACTGGCATATTGCGTCTGAGCCACTTTTTCGGCGGGATACTATAGAAATTGAAGGGATATTTTCGGATATCCCTTTTTTTATTCCGTCAAGTTGGTTAGATTCAAGAACTTTTTATCCGAAAAGCATGCGAAAAAATCAGTTCAAATTCTTTGTATTGCTCTGCCTCGTTTCACTGCTCTATGGCGGTGACGAACGCGGCGCAATTCCCGTTGTGAACTATCCATCGTCAGGTGAATACAGGGCGGACAGGGATGCCTGGGGGACGGTCCGCTCAAGATCGGGATTGATGTATTTCGCCAACTCCGAAGGTGTGCTCCAGTATAATGGTGTGTCGTGGAAACTCATCCGCCTTCCTCACCGCACTTCGGTGCAGTCCATTGCCGTGGACCGTGAAGGACGTATCATGATCGGTTCGGATTCCGAGATCGGCTTCCTCACAGAAATGTATGACAGCGTCCGCTATACGTCGCTCACCCGGTTCGTTCCCGATTCACTCCGCACATTCTCTCAGGTATGGACTTCCGACACGCTGAACGGATATTCCTATCTGCAGTCATCATCCGCTATTTTTGTTGTAACAGGGGACTCGGTCGTCACCCTTCCTGCACCAATCCAGTTCGGACTCACCTACCGGTACGGCTCCCGATTGTTGGTGCAGGAAAGGACCCGCGGGCTCGTAGAACTGCGCGGTACGAATTTGATCACACTCGATTCAACAGAATTTTTCAGGACAAGATCGGTCTCAGCCATCCTTCCGGCATTCGGCGGAAAATATTTCATCCTCACAAAATATAACGGCGTATTCCTCTATGACGGGAAAAGAACCGTTCCTTTCCCATCACCGCTTAATGACCTGATGATGAAGAATCGTCCCTACCGCGGCGCAGTGCTGAGCACCGGCGAGAGCGCGGTGGGTGTTGTCGGACTCGGTGTGGTGATCATCGATACGTTGGGAGTGATCCGTTCGGTGCTGAACAAAGAGAATGGATTGACGAACAATACCGTTACTTCGATCCACGATGACGGTCTCGGGAATGTCTGGCTCACTGGGTATCAGGGAATATCGCGCTTCCGATATCCTGCTCCTTACACATCGTATACTGATAAACAGGGACTCTCCGGTTCAGTAAAGATAGTGGTTCGTCATAAGGAAAATATTTATGCCGCAACGATCGAGAATCTGTTCATGCTCACTGATAAGAATTCTGCCCGGTCAATAGCTGAAGCAGGTACACATTCGGTCTTTTCAGTGCTGAAAGACGTTCGGGAAGATTGTTCATTCATGCTTCCGGTCGATGACGATCTTCTCGTCTCCACATCGCAGGGTGTGTTCGTCGTGAATGGAACAAAGAGCCGGCTTGCTACACATTCCTACGCATTGCCGCTGCTCCGTTCCAAGAGCGATCCGGAGCGTGTCTTCATCGGCACATTCGGATTGGGTTCGATGGTGCGGAAGAATGGCCGCTGGATCGAAGAAGGTCTCTACCGCGGGATCACAGAAGATATCTATCAGATATTTGAAGAACAACCGAACGTGCTGTGGCTTCAAACATACAATCAGGGGATTCTGCGTGTAACACTCGCAGGCGGTCCATCCCGCGAAGTGAAAACGATCGAACGATACGGAATTGCTGAAGGGCTTCCGTCTCTTTCATTCCTCCCCGCGTCCATTGTTGAAGGAAGACTCAACGTTCCGTCCGAGAAAGGGATCCTTTGTTTTGATGAGAAGAGCCGCCGCTTTGTACCGGATAGTGCATTTCTGCGGACATTCCCCGGCATGCCCGGAGGTATTTATGCGATGGACCGTGGAAGGAATGATTCATATTGGGTACTGCTGGAACAGGAGAATGGCTACAGTCAAATGCTCTGGACAAGAACATCGGATGGAACATTCCGTTCCGTGCAGCTGCCGTTCATCCTTCCGTCGGCATCTCGCACGGAATGGGTGTATGAAGATGCGGATGGTGTCTGCTGGATCTCTTCGACGGGGGGACTCTACCGGTATGATCCGAATGAAAGGAAAGTGCCGGAGACCTTGTTCCGTGCTTCTATCGATCGTGTCCGCCTGATCGGGAATGATTCGCTCATGAACGCGATCCATGCCGGCTCTGTGGAGCTTCGGTATAATGAGAATTCCCTGCGGTTTGCGTACTCCGCAAATTCATATTTGGATGAACGTCAGACCAGATATCAAACGCTCCTGGAAGGATTTGAAACGCATTGGTCCTCCTGGTCCCTCGAGAACCGAAAGGAATACACGAATCTCGATCCCGGAACATATACCTTTCGTGTCCGTGCAAAAAATGCCTTGGATGTGGTCAGTTCGGACGCTTCGGTGATCATCCGGATATCGCCGCCGTGGTGGGGAACGTGGTGGTTCCGCGGATTCATGGTGATATTCTTCCTGACCGTTGGTCCCGTCATCTATTATAGACGAGTTTCTGCTCTTAAACGCGAGAATGAACTTCAGGAGAATTTCTCCCGCCAATTGATCAACCGGCAGGAAGGCGAACGAAAAAGGATCGCGCATGAACTGCATGACAGTATCAGTCAAAGTCTGTTGACCATCAAGAACCGCGCTGGCATGGCAGTGGACCGTCCGGAAGAACAGCAGTTGATGCTCGAACAGATGAATGTGATCCTTACATCATCATCCGGCGCGATCCAGGAGATCAAACAGATCACCCACAATCTTCGTCCGTACCTGCTGGACCGTGTAGGATTGACGAAGTCACTACAAGCAATGCTCCGCACGTTCTCCGAATCGTCCTCCGCAAAACTGATCGGTGCGGTGGATGAGATCGACGGAATGCTTCCGCAGGAGAACGAGATCCATCTCTACCGCATCGTGCAGGAAGCGCTGAACAATATCCATAAGCATGCTGCTGCGACTGAGATACATGTTACCGTCGAATCGGCGGTAAAGAATATTCTTGTTGTGATACGAGATAATGGAAAAGGATTTGACAGTTCGAGACTGCGGAATGAGAACTCGTCATTCGGCGGACTCGGACTTGAAGGGATCTCTGAACGCGTACGGATCCTGAAAGGGGATTTCCAACTCGAATCGGAACCGGGTAAAGGAACAACATTGACCATCACTTTGCCGTTGAAAGCACACCATGACTGAAGAAACGATCTCGATCATCATCGCCGATGACCATCCTGTGTTCCGCGCGGGACTCGCAACCATCATCCGTTCTCATCAAGGGATTACGCTGCTTGCGGAAGCTTCCGACGGCGAAGAGCTGCTCAAACTGACGCAAGAATTACGTCCAAATGTGGTCCTGACGGATATCGATATGCCGAAGATGAACGGGATCAAAGCGGCTGAAATGCTGAAGAGCATTCCCAATCCGCCGAAGGTTCTGTTCCTGACGCTCTTCACTGATGAGGAGTTCTTTAACAAAGCGATCGATCTCGGCGTGATGGGATTCCTGCTGAAAGAGAATGCGACATCGGATATCATTTCCGCCATCAGGACCGTCGCGGCAGGGAAGTATTATCTTACTCCGTCCGTCTCCGATTTCATGATTCGCCGGAGCGAAGGTTCTAAAACGATCGAGAAGGAATATCCCGGACTCCTCGAACTGACTGTCACCGAGAGGAAGATTCTTCGTCTCGTCGCACAGGGACAGACAACAAAAGAGATCGCCGAGGGACTCTTCATCAGTGTGAAGACCTGCGAGAGCCACCGGACGAGTATCTCTAAAAAACTCAATCTGACAGGGACGCATGCGCTGGTGAAGTTCGCTTCCGAGAACAAAAATAGGCTTTAATGATTTCACAACGGAGAAGAAGTAAAAAAATATCAAATACCAAAAATCAAACTCCAAACTCTAGAATCCAGTATACAGCATACAATCTTTGAATCAAGCACCAAAAATCAAATTCCAAATCCCAAAATCCAGTATCTTCCGCCATCCGGCATCCAGCATCCAGCATCTCCTAATTCCACTCGATCTCGCTTTTAATTGTCCATTTTCCATTGTCAATTTCTCCATCCTTCAATTCCTTCGTTCTTCTATATCTCTATGTGTTTTGTTCTTGCTCTTAATTTTCAATTATCCATTATCAATTTTCAATTGCTCCTCCCCCTCGCTTTTCTAAGGGTATCCACTCAAATAAATAGGGTTTCCCCTGATAGATTCCTCCGGCTGTAACGGCTACCTTTGTCCCATAATATGAGGGAACAATGCTGCCGACCGCAATGATCGTGGATGATAATATGGAGATGAGAGCAACACTGAAAAGCGTCGTGCGGGACTATGCCACGGTCGTGGACGAATGCACCGACGGAACCGAAGTGCTGCAGCATTACCGCAACACTCATCCCGATTTCGTGCTTATGGATATCGCCATGAAGAATATCGATGGTATTCGTGCTACAAAAATGCTGCTGAAAGAATATCCCGATGCAAAAGTTGTGATGGTCTCCAACTTCGATGATGAAGAGATCAAGACGGAAGCGATGAACGCCGGGAGCATCGGCTACGTCCACAAAGAATATCTTGTCACGCTCAAGAGATTTTTTTCGCTGTGAAGCTGTCGGATCATAAGAAATCATTTATATACGATGAACTTGAGAAAAATTGTTAATCATTCAACCACATCACCATTACACGGAGGCACTACTGTGAGATCATTACTACCATTGAAGAATATTGCGATGTTCTTTCTTCTTCTTGTATGCAGTTTTTCTGCTGTTGCCCAGACCGCTGTTGCGCCGGCTGCAGGGAATGGCACTGCCGGTAATCCGTACCAGATCGCCACACTGGAGAATCTGTACTGGATCACGCAGAACAGCAGTTCGTGGAGTTCATATTTCATTCAAACGGCGAATATTGATGCATCAGTTACCAATAGTTGGACAGAGAAATTCCCTCCCATTGCGAACAATACAACGAACTTCTCCGGGTCGTACAATGGACAGGGATACGTGATATATGGATTATCCATCCGGAAATCCCCTGATTTTTATATCGGGATGTTTTCTAACGTCTCTGGCACATTAACGGGTGTCAAATTGCGCTCGGTCATCGTCTACGGCTACGCTTATGTCGGCGGGATCGTCGGAGTTTTGACAGGATCGATATCCAATTCTTCCGTCACCGGAACCGTGACAGGATATGGAGCGGCGTTGGCAGTTGGAGGTCTCGTTGGAAAGAGCCAGGGCAATATCAGTAACTGTTATTCTGATGCCTCGGTGGTGACATCCGATTATTATGCGACCTATGTCGGCGGATTGGTCGGTGAATTCACATTCCCTGCCACAGCAAAGTCGATCTCCAATTGCTATGCGACCGGATCTGTGACGGGCAAAGAGAAGATCGGCGGACTGGTGGGATACATTTACTCCTTGTCCGCACTGGATGTGAATATAACGAACTGCTATGCGGTCGGTGCAGTCACGGGAACCATCAATGTCGGCGGGTTGGTCGGTAGTACATACAACGGCGGTGCCACGGTGACGAATTCCTTCTGGGATACGCAGACCTCAGGTCAAGCTACCAGTGCTGTCAGCGGAACAGGCAGCAACACGTCAGCAATGAAAACGCAATCCACATTCTCTTCTGCCGGATGGAACTTTACCTCTCCATGGGGAATGAGCAGTTCGATCAACAATGGATATCCGTATTTGATCGGCGTTACCGCTATACCAAGTGTAACCTCAATGAGCCCTGCACTGAATGCGCGAAACATCAGTGCTTCGGCTAATATTAATTTTACGTTCAACGAACCGGTCTCATCGGCAACGCTCGTTGCCGGGTCATCGGTCCTGGTCTTCGGCTCGCTTTCAGGGAAACATACCGGATCTGTCACGTACACTGCCGGAACATTCACTGCCTCATTTGATCCGACAGCGAATTTTCTGCCCGGAGAGGTCGTTACGGTCACGGTCAATTCACAAGTTGCGAACAGTCTGGGAACGAAAGCCATTCCTGCCGTATGGCATTTTTCTGTGCAATCCTCTTCATCCGATTCGCTCGGCACGCTGGTGAATGTAGCTTCGATCACGAATGCGATGTTCCCGGCCGCTGCGGACTTTGATAACGATGGTGATATCGATATAGCCACGGCAAATTATACATCCAATTCTATTTCTGTGATGCTGAATACCGGGAGCAGGTCATTTGCCGCTCCGATATCATATTCGCTTGCTGCCGATGTCCGTTCGATCAATTCGGGCGATGTGGATAATGACGGGGATATCGATCTGATCGCATCGGTCAACAATTCGAAGATATCGATCCTTAAGAATAATGGGAACGGAACATTCGCTGCGGCGGTGAACTACACTGTCGGTGCGTGGCCGATCTATTCAGCGGTGACGGATATCGATGGTGATGGGGACCTTGATATTGCGTCTGGAAATTTCTCTTCCGGAACGATATCGGTCATCACCAATAACGGCTCAGGTGTATTCAGCGCCAACACAGAGTACAATGTCAGTACCAACGATCACGGTGTATATTTCTCGGATATTGACGGGGATAAGGATATGGATATGATCGCCAGCGGATACGGCGGCAACTATCTGGGGGTATTTTTCAATAACGGCAGCGGCACCTTTGGCTCCATGACCACGTATGCCACCGGCACGAATCCGGTGGATGTCCGCGCCGCGGATATCGACGGTGACGGTGACGAGGATCTGTTCAATGCGAATGCAGGGGGGAATTCCGTATCGGTGCTGAAGAATAACGGCAATGGTACGTTCACCGCAAAGACAGATTATACGGTCGCAGCGGTCCCGTATAACACCATTCCCTGCGATGTGGACGGCGACGGAGATATCGATATCGTCGTACCTTCTGTCAATGGCGCCACTGTTACTGTGCTCCGGAACAATGGTTCGGGGATATTTACCGCCATTGCCGCAACGATGGGATTTACAGTTTCCGGTGCAGCGACAGCGGATATGGATGGGGACGGGAAGATGGATGCTGTGCTCACAAGTTATTCGGATAACCTGGTGAAGGTTTTGTATGGAGGTGCTTCATCCGGAAAGTCGCTCAGTTTCAACGCTACAGATGGTTACGGGAAGGTCGCCATCCCTGCACCGACCGCCTACACCATCGAACTGTGGGTGAAGCCCGCTGATGTCACTTCAAGGATCATCGGGTCCATCTCTGATGATAACGGACCGGCGACCTCATACAATACGCACCAGATCGGCATCACCAGTGATCATAAGTTCCAGCATTATTTATATGACGGACAACTTCGCTTCGTTACCGGTACGACCACCGTCGTGGCGGGACAATGGTATCATGTGGCGATCACAGCGAGCAATAATGGACAGATGCGCCTATTCGTCAACGGGGTGGAGGAAGGGACCGCCGTTTCCATCGGTACAATGTTCGGCAGTGTGAATACGTACTTCTTCGGAATGTCGAGTCCTCAGGGGTCGGCGTACACCGGCTCGATGGATAATATGCGGATATGGAATTATGCCCGTACCGGTTCACAGATCAGTGGTTCAATGTTCACGGCAATATCCGGCGCACAATCCGGACTTTTGGCGAACTACTATTGCTCGGAGCCGACCGGAGCTTTTGCGGCCGATTCATCCGGTAACAACAGAACTCTCAATCTCAAAAGAAGCGGATATTCATGGTTGGCGGCAAATGCACCGGTACAACCGGTCGTTCTCTCAACCATGCCGGCGGCAAATGCATTGACGGTCGCTCGGACCGCAAATATCACGGCGACATTTAACACTTCCATGAATGCAGCATCGTTCGTCTCCGGTTCAACGGTAAAAGTTTCCGGCTCAAAGAGCGGGGCGCATTCAGGAAGCATCACGTATTCCGACGCCACGAAGGTCATAACGTTCGATCCTGCGACGAACTTCTCGGCGGGTGAAGCGGTCGAGGTGACACTGACGACCGGTATCACGAGCTCGGACAATTTCCCGCAGGCGGCGAAAAAATATTATCTCCTGACCGTTCAATCTGCGGCGGCGGATACATTTGCCGCGAGAGTGAATTATCAGACCGGATCTGTGCCGAAATGCGTCACTTCAGCCGATGTTGATGCTGACGGTGATGTTGACCTCATCGCATCGAATGGTGATTCGAATACACTCTCCGTCCTCTTGAACAACGGGAATGGTACATTTGCCGCGAAAGCGGATTATGCGACAGGAGATGCTCCGAATTCCGTCACTGCTGCTGATCTGGACGGTGACGGGGATCTTGATCTGGCAACAGCGAATTACGGTTCAGCGAATATTTCGGTACTGATGAATAACGGGAATGGAACGTTTGCAGCAAAAGCGGATTATACCGCAGGTGACAGTCCGATCTGTATCGTTGCAATTGATGCGGATAATGACGGAGACAAGGATCTGATGTCAACAAATTACTATTCCGATACGTTCTCCGTTCTGCTGAATAACGGGAACGGAACATTTGCCGCCAAAACAGATTATTCGACCGGATCGAATCCATTCTCCATGACCGCAGCGGATGTCGATAATGACGGTGATAACGATGTGATCGTCACAAATTCTAGTTCACAGAATCTTTCCGTCCGGATGAATAACGGGAATGGAACATTCGCATCACCCGTCAATTATGCGACAGGTGATAATCCTATGTCCGTCACTGCAGCGGATGTTGATGCCGACGGGGATGTTGACCTGCTGACCGGAAACAATACCACAAATACCCTTGCCGTACTGATGAACAACGGGAACGGAACGTTTGCTGCAAAAGCGGACTACGGGACAGGATTCAACGGAAGATCGATCTCTACCGCAGATGTTGACGGTGACGGTGATCTGGATGTCGTTGCTGCCAACAACGGGGGAGATGATGTAACAGTGCTCAAGAATAATGGGAATGGAACGTTTGCCTCAAATCTGAATTATGGAACAGGGGCGAATCCTGTATCGATAACGGCTGCGGATCTTGACGGTGATGGGGATATGGATTGTGCTGTTGCCAATAGTGAGAATGACAATCTGAGCGTTTATCTCAATACGACCTACGTTGCGCTCCCCGTGGAACTTGTCTCTTTTACTGCTGCCTTGCGCGGGACCGGCGTTGAACTCCTGTGGAGCACGGCGACCGAAGTGAATAATCATGGTTTTGAGGTGGAGCGGAGAGCAATTGAGAATGGAAAAATGACCCCGCAAACAACGCGGGACGCTGAACAACGCGTAATGGATAATTGGAGCAAAGCAGGATTTGTTGAAGGGAACGGCAATTCCAATACAGCGCATGAGTATTCGTTCACTGATCGAGTTCTGTCTGCGGGGAAATATATCTACCGCCTGAAACAGATCGACCGTGACGGGAAGTTCGAATACTCGAAGACAGTGGAAGTGACTGTCGCAGCCGCTCCAGCAAAATTTTCGTTGGAACAGAATTTCCCCAATCCGTTCAACCCGAGCACGACGATCGGTTTCACACTTCAGGTTTCAGGAATGACCACGCTGAAAGTCTATGATGCCATCGGCAGGGAAGTAGCAATGCTCGCAAATGAATATTTGGAAGCAGGAGTGTATCACCAGCGGACGTTCGATGCTGCAACGCTACCGAGCGGGATATATTTTGCGCGGTTGCAGAGCGATCGATCGATCCAAATACGAAAAATGATGCTGTTGAAATAATACGGAAGCTGATTACGTTCCGTCGACCGTCAAAGCCCGCTCTCATTCGAGAACGGGCTTTTTTATTGCTACGTACCTGTACGTAGCAATATACGTATCGGTGCGTATGTCCCTTGCGGAATATTTCCGGTTTATTAAAGAGCGAGATTCCTCTTCCAGTACGCTTCACAATGAAAATATGGATTGCTCTGTAATACTATGAAGATCGTCTATCCATTATTGGTGTTCATTTCGGTGCTGTTCGGTCAAACCGGACAGAGAACCGAAAAATATAACGCATTGTCTTTCGAAGCGGAAAGCACGTTCTGCGAAGTGCCTTACCACGCCGAGCTGAATCCTAAGGACGATTTCACCGTGGAACTGTGGGTGCGCCATTCGCATTGGGGACAGCATACACTCTCGTCCGTGCTCTTTTCGCGAAGCGAGTTCGCTGGATATTCAGTGTTTGCGAATGCTAACCGGGGAAATTGGGTCGCCTCAATCGGAAATGGGAACAATTGGATCATCATACAGGGACCGAAGATCATCCCCGGTGTCTGGACTCATCTTGCATTGACATACTCAAAGTCCGTATTTCGCTTATATGTGAACGGGATCCATTCCGGTTCCATCAACGGTTCCTTCGTGCCGAACATTGCCGGAGCGCTCCGGTTCGGATTGAATGCTGACGGAACACATTCGCAGTGGTACGGTAGTGTCGGTGAATTCCGTCTATGGAAAAGGGAACGCTCCAATGATGAGATCCTCTCGTCCATGTTCGAACTCCGCGTACCGCGTGATTCATCTCTTGTGGCGTGGATGAAGTTCAATGAATCTTCCTGCCGAACAGTGAAAGATCATACCGGCAACGGTCATGACGGCAGCATCTTCGGTGCGGTGCGGCAATTCTCGGACCGGCCAAAAGGTTCGAGTATCCTCTGGGTGCGGAATGATAACATCCTGTTCCCGAATATCGCCGCCGGTTCATCGCAGACTGCAGAGATCGTTCTGGAGAACCGAGGGACTTCCGATCTTGAGATCACGTCGCTTGAATCCGACGATCCTGATTTTTCACTGTCGCTGCAGCGCTGCATCATTCCTCCGATTACGACGCGTTCGGTGACCGTGACATTCACTCCGAGATCGCCGGGAAAGAAGATCGGTACCGTCACCGTCCGTCATAAAGGACTCGGCGGGGAACAAGTGATCCGTCTCATCGGTTCATGTGCTGTTCCGGAGATCACATCGATCGTGCCGTCATCCACTGCATCGGGTGCAACGCTGAGGATCCATGGACGGTTCCTTTCCGGCGAAGATTCTCCTTCATCGGTCTTCATTGGTTCTCTTCATGCGAATATTGTTTCTTCTTCTCCCGATCAACTAACTGTTATTGTCCCCGTTGGATTGATCCATGATCACAGACGTCCGTTGTTCGTGCAGTCTGGAGGATTAACGGTTACACCGCGGCTTCCATTCAAAACGGCCTCATCGGTTGAAGGGAGGATCACTCCCGGATCGTTCGTACAAGCAGCACCGTTTCGGACGGGTCAAACTGTTACGAAGATCATAGCAGCGGACCTGAATAATGACGGAACACCGGAGGTCATTACATTGCATCCGTCCGATCCCGTTGCCGTCATCCGCTCTGCTTCGACATTGGCAGAGAAAGGATTCTTGACCGTACAGGGTAATGCGGAAGAGATCCTCGCTGCGGACCTGGACGGTGACGGGAATAGTGACCTGGCCGTTTCGTATCCAGCATCCGGAGAGATCGTTCTGTATCGGAATGTGAGCACGGCCGATGAGTTCCGCTTCATCCGTTCCGCAGTGCTTCCCATGCAGTCCGGCGGCGGCGGACTCATCACGGAGGATATTGATGATGACGGGATGATCGACATCCTCGCCGCGGGGCGTAATGATTGGTCCATTGTGTTGCTTCGGAATGAGAGTACATCGGGAACGTACAAATTTGAAGTCATCAGTTATGGAATGTGGGCGAAACCGACATTCCTTGTTTCGGGACATTTCGACGATGATGCGCATCCTGATCTTGCCGTCACCAACGGGATCGATAATCTGCTCAACATCTATCGGACTGACTACGACATACAGCCGCAGGAATTGATACCGCAGGAGAAACATACGGCCTCGCAAATGCCCGGGAAGATCGTCACCGGTGATATTGATGGGGATGGAAAGACCGATCTTGCTCTGCTCGATTTTTCCGGAAGCATCTATCTCTATCGGAATATCAGTGTCGGCAGCAAGGTCTCATTTACGGACAGGTCCATCATCCCCGTCGGTTCGATGCAGTCCGATATCGGCATCGCTGATATGACCGGTGATGGAAAGCCGGACCTGGTCACGCTCAGCGCATTCGAACGCAATGTCACGGTCTTCGAGAATCGATCAGTTGTCGGTGAGATCACGCCTCTTTCCTTCGGACAGGGGGTCTCGTATGCGGTCGGCGATTCTCTGAATACGCTGCTGATCGCCGATCTTACCATGGACGGAAGACCGGATATCATCGCTGCGGGCGGAGGAGTGATCTCGATGCTGAAGAATTCCGTGACGCATCAGATCGATTGGATGGTCATTCTTTTTGTCGGACTCGGGTTCGTGATGGCTGCCGGAGGTGCGGGATGGTATATTACGAATGCGCGTCTGAAGAAGAAGGTACGGACTCTGGAACATGAACAGGCGATCGAGCGTGAACGCTCGCGCATTGCGCGCGATCTGCATGATGAACTCGGCGCCCGATTGACGGAGATCTCGTACATGACCGATGCTGCAAGGAAGTCTGCTTCGACAAACGGGAAAGCGGAGGAGCATCTTGAGGAGATCGGTTCAACGGCACGGAACATCGTCGACTCATTCCGGGAGATCGTCTGGGCGGTGAATCCGCAGCAGGATTCGCTCGACAGCCTGGTCGATTTTCTCGAACAATATGCAATCCGTTTTCTCGGCACAGTGAACATTCGTTGTTTCCCGGACGTTCCCGGTTCGATCCCTGCAATGGCACTGACATCCGATGCACGTCACAGTATCTTCATGGCGGTGAAAGAAGCATTGAATAATATCGCAAAACATGCCGGCGCGACAGAGGTGCATTTTGCCGTATTGCATTCCGAGAACAGCATTACACTTTCCCTGCACGATAATGGGAAAGGATTTACGATGGATTCCGTCGGACGTTTCGGCAATGGGCTGACAACGATGAAAGAGCGGCTCGAAGTAGTGAATGGAAATGTAACGATGACGTCGACTCCCGGCAATGGGACATCGGTAGATTTCACTATTCCTCTTCACTATTGAACCGAAATGATATGCGGTACCGAAACGGGTCATAGAAAAATAATTTCGAACAATATACATTTCCTTATGAATGAGCAGTCCAAAAAGACCATCCGCATCTCCATCGTTGAAGATGACGACAAACTCCGCGGCAGTATGATCGTCCTGCTCGAAGGAGCATTCGGACTCCGCTGCGTGAGCGCATATGAGGATGCAGAATCAGCACTCAAGGATATTCCGCTGAAGAATCCCGACGTCGTGCTGATGGACATCAATCTGCCGGGCATTTCCGGCATCGAATGTGTGCGGAAACTGAAACCGGTCACGCCCGATACGCTCTATATTTTGCTGACTGTGTATGAAGAGAGCGGCAAGATCTTCCAGGCGCTCCAAGCCGGTGCTTCAGGATATCTTTTGAAAATGACCCCGCCGGATGAACTTTTGAAAGCGATCCGCGATGTGATGAAAGGGGATTCGCCGATGTCCCCGCAGGTCGCCAGAAAGGTCGTTCAATCTTTCCACGCTCCGTCCAACACGGAATCGGATATTCAATTATCAGAACGGGAAGAGGATGTTCTTCATTCACTTTCGGGAGGAAAAACGTATAAAGAGATCGCCGATGTACTTGATATCAGCGTCGATACGGTCCACAATCATCTCAAAAAGATCTACGCAAAACTGCACGTGCGTTCCCGGACGGAAGCGGTGGTGAAGTACCTCAAACGGTGATTCGTAAATCAAAAATACCAAATTACAAGCATCAAATATCAAATCACAAATACCAAATTCCAAAACCCAAATTAAATATCCAGTATCCAATATCTAGCATCCAGTATCCGGTATCCAGCATCTAGTTCCCTTTCCTCCCCATCCGCGCCAACCCTCTTTTTCCGTGTAATTCGTGTTCTATTGCTAAAGCATTGTTGCCTCTGATCCGGCATCCAGCATCCAGCATCCAGCATCTAGTATCCAGCATCCAGTATCCAGAATCTAACATCCAGCATCCACCACCCGTAACTCTCCAGCTTTCCATTCACCATTGCTCCTGTGCTCTTTCGCACACCCGTACCCATTCGGGCTATTGAGACTCACCGCTCTGATATTGAAATTGGTGCAGATAAAAACGGTAGTCAATAATGTCAACTATAGAGGAGCATCATGAAATATCTAAAACACTTTTTCCTTCGTATCAGCATTGTATCATTCATTGTATTGTCCGGAGTATCGGCACAATGGTCGACTGATCCCTCGGTGAACATAGCCGTCTGTACGCCTGCCGGTGCGGTCTCTGATTATCGGATCGTCACCGATGGTGCGGGCGGGAGCATCATTGTGTGGAATGATATCAGAAATGGTATCGATAAGAATATCTATGCTCAAAGGATCAGTTCGACCGGGAGTATTCTTTGGACGGCGAACGGAGTTCCGGTCTGTACTGTCGCAGAGGAGCAGGGTAATCTCTATGCTGTTCCCGATGGGTCAGGTGGTGCGATCATTGTATGGGGTGATTACCGCAATGCATCCGAATACAAGATCTACGCACAGCGGATCAATGCCTCCGGCGTCGCACAATGGACGGTCAACGGTGTTATGATCTGTTCGGAGCCCGGTTCCCAGCAAATGAGCGGATTATCCTCCGACGGTTCGGGCGGTGCTCTTATTTCATGGTACGATTACCGCAATGGTGCCAACTTTGATATTTATGCTCAGCGGATCAATTCATCCGGAGCGCTGATGTGGAATGCTGCTGCTGTAACAGTTTGTTCGATTTCCGGCAATCAACTGTATCCGTATATCGTCAGCGATGGTGCTTTGGGGGCTATCGTTGTCTGGCAGGATCTGCGGAACTTCAATTATGATCTGTATGCTCAGCGTATTAATGCATCCGGCATTGTGCAATGGACGGCGAACGGTGTAGTGATCTGTGATGCATCATCGAACCAGAATGAACAATCTCTTATTGCTGACGGTTCCGGAGGTGCTGTTGTAACGTGGAAAGATGCCCGTATTACATCCGGTAATACTGGAATATATTCTCAAAAAGTGAATGCGTCCGGTGCGGTGCAGTGGAACGCGAACGGTGTTGTGGTGTGCAATGCAACAGGCATCCAATCAATTCCGAAACTGGTGAGTGATGGTGCGGGCGGAGCGGTGATCGTCTGGCAGGATGAACGGAATGGGAATAAAGATATCTTCGCACAGCGGCTGAATGCATCAGGAACGGAACAATGGACATCCAATGGTGTTGCCGTCTGTAATGCTGCTAACGATCAGAACGATCCGCAGATCATCATGACTTCGAACGGAGAGATCATTGTTCCGTGGTCGGACATCCGATCAGGAGTTTATGATATCTATGCCCAACGGATGTCATTGACAGGGGGAATTCTCTGGACCGCGAACGGAGAAGTGGTATCAAGTGCATCGAATCATCAATCCACTCCACAGCTGGTCAGCGATGTTGCCGGTGGAGCAACGATTATTTGGGGTGATGCACGTAATGCATCCTTGGATATTTATGCACAGGGGATCAATGCTTTATCAGCTCTTCCTGTTGAACTTACGTCATTCACCGGTTCATCTGTGAATAACGGAGTGGAATTGCGGTGGAATACAGCGTCGGAAGTGAACAATCATGGTTTTGAGGTGGAGCGGAGAGCAATTGAGAATGGAAAAATGACCCCGCAAACAACGCGGGACGCTGAACAACGCGTAATGGATAATTGGAGCAAAGCAGGTTTTATTGAAGGGAACGGCAATTCCAACAGTGCACATGAGTATTCATATACTGATCGTTCTCTTTCTGCAGGGAAGTATGCTTTTCGTCTGAAGCAGATCGACCGCGACGGCAAGTTTGAGTACTCGAAGGAAATTGAAGTGACTGTTGCGTCTGCTCCCATAAAATTCGAACTCGCACAGAACTATCCCAATCCGTTCAATCCGAGCACAACGATCGGTTTTACATTGCAGACTTCAGGACTCACAACATTGAAGATCTACGATGCCATCGGCAGGGAAGTATCAACACTGGTGAATGAGAATCTCGATGCAGGAGTATTTCATCAAAAGACATTCGACGCTTCACGTCTTTCAAGCGGTATCTATTTCGCGAGACTGCAGAATGGAAAGAGTATCCAGATGAGGAAGATGGTTTTAATGAAATAGAATGTTTTAATGTTTGACAAAAAGCCTGATGTCGTGAACGATATCGGGCTTTTTATTTTCTCCGTTAAAATTGACATCCCTCTCCGATTTTGCTATGTTCAAAGAAATCATTTCGTTGTCCCATTAACCATCAAAATCTCTTTGAAATCAGCGATTCTTTCCCTGGGACGTATCATTCTTCTCTTGTCTGCCCTTTCATCTTTTGCTTCGTCGCAATCCTATTCCTTCAAACATTATTCTTCTGCCGATGGACTCGAACTCTCTTCCGTCAGTACCATTTTTCAGGATTCCCGCGGCTCGCTCTGGTTCGGCGGTATCGGCGGCGCCTTTCGGTATGACGGTGAACGGTTCATTCCGTATCTTTCTTCAGGGGCCGGACGAATTGTCGTCACCAGGTTTGCTGAGGACCGGAACGGTTCCATTTGGATCGCTACTGAAGGGAACGGTGCCGCGAAGGTCCGATACGGAACGAAGGATTCTGTTGAATGGTATCGCCGATCAACATCGTTCCTTCCAAGTGATTCATTGTATTCCATCCTGAGCGGAAGCAACGGGACGATGGTCTTCGGCACCCGGCGCGGTGCTGTCGTTGTGAATGAAAACGGAAATACGGCCTCCATTTCCGCGGCGAACGGATTGAAAGGGAGCTGGATCCGCATCATGATCCGCGATGCGGAAGGTCGCTTGCTCATCTCCACGAACGGCGGTGTTACACGATTCACGTTCGACGGTATGAATATCATCAAGACGGATTTCATCCACGATGCTGCCGTCCTGGCAATGTCCTTGCAGAAAGATGGAACGGTGTTGCTCGGAACTACGGAAGGACGTTTGGAATCGAATAAAGGTGTGTTCGCACTGCGCAATGACTCACTGAGAAAGATCGTCGATCTGACGGACTTTCCCGATCCTATCAAGACTCAATCGCTTTTAAGCGATTCCCGCGGTGCGCTGTGGGTCGGTACCGGGGGCGGAGGGATCATTCTGCGGGAAGGATCAAAGACTACCAGGATCCGCACTGCTCAAGGATTGGTGAATGAATCCATCGGCAGCATCCTGGAGGACCGTGACGGTTCGCTCTGGTTCGCAACGGCGAATGGAGTGATGAAACTGCCGAGAAGATATACGCTGAAATATTCTGAACAGCAAAAGATCTCAGGGATCCTAACAGTATTGGCGGATCGTTCGGATAATATCTGGTGCGGAGGATTCCGGTCCATCACCCGCATCGATGCGGATGGACGAATCAACGATCTGAGCAGCGATCCGCTTCTCAAGGACATGGCGTGTTTCAGCATCGTGCAGGATTCCGGCGGCACAGTCTGGCTCGGAACGAACGGACGGTTGCTCTCTTTCTCTTCCGGGAAATTTTCCCGTGTCCAGATCCAGAAAGGGATGGAACAGGAATATATCTATTCATTGACTGCCGATGTTCGTCAGGGAATTTGGGTAGGCCGGAAAGGGAAAATTTTCCACCTGGTGAACGGCCGCGTTGTTCAACAGTATGACAGTTCAAACGGTATACCGGATGAGGATATCACGGCGATCACTTCGGACCGTACCGGAAAAGTGTGGTTCACTGCCGGCAATGACTGGAACGGCGTCATTGAGAACGGGAATGTCCGCAGATTCATTGGAAACAATGGATCACCGACTGTGAATACCGATGTGATCAAAGAAGATTCCCGCGGCAGAGTGTGGTTCATTTCGAAGGAGGGTGTCTCTTTCACAAACTCCGGAGATGATCTTGACGTGAACGTGAAGACATTTCCACTGGAAAAGAGCACGATCACCGCATTCCATGAGGACAGAGAACGACATCTCTGGTTCGGCACATGGTTCGGACTTATCGAATGGTCCGATTCCGTCATTGCCCGGTATGATACGCGCGACGGACTTTCCGGCGATATCGTTCAAGCGATCGCAGAGGACCGATCCGGCAATCTGTGGATCGGAACGAGAGGCGGTCTGACGAAATTCCCCCATACTGAGCGGATATCCTACGTACCATTACCGCCGCTGACACTGGAGCGGATCCGTGATGATAAAGCAGAGACGATCGTCTCTTCAACGAACACCATTCCGTATGATGAACGGATCGTCACATTTAGGGCAGGTTCTGTCAGCTATTTTGATGAACAGAATATGGAGTTTCAGTTCAGACTGATCGGTTTTGAAACGGATTGGAATCCGCCGACGCGGACCCGCACCATTCGGTATACCACGCTTCCGTCTGGAGAATATACACTCAATGTGCGCGCCCGGAACAGGAACGGCGTATGGACAGATCCGGTGCAATATTCATTTGTCATTCTGCCGCCGTTCTGGAAGACAGGATGGTTCATCGGTTCCGTTGCTTTGATAATTCTTGGTGTTACTTACGGATTTGTCCGTCAGCGTTTCCTCCGGCTCCGCAATGAGGCGGATTCTCAGGAACATTTCTCGAAACAGCTGATGGATGTCTACGAAACGGAACGGAAACGAATCGCTTCCGAACTGCACGACGGACTGGGACAAAATCTTCTCATCATCGCCAATCGTGCCAAAATGGGATTGCGGAAAGATGGAACAGAGGCGATGCAGAAGGAATTCGAGATCATCTCTTCCAGCGCTCTCGAGTCCATCGGCGACGTACGAAAGATCACCTACAATCTTCATCCATTGCAGATCGAAGAGGTAGGACTCACCGCCGCATTGGAATCGATGCTGAAAAGGATCGCTCAGGTCGGCGACCGTACGCTTTCGTTCACGGTGGAGCAGATCGATGATCTGCTGCCGAAGGAGCACCGTATCCATTTCTATCGTCTGGTACAGGAAGTATTGAATAATGCCGTGAAACATGCGAATGCTCCGGACGTGGAAGTGACCGTCGTGAAGGATGATGATTCCATCCGCGCTATCGTGAAGGATAACGGGAAAGGATTCGATCCGAAGGAGAAGAAGGAAGGATACGGAATGCGGAGTCTGAACGAACGCGTGAAGATCCTTGGTGGCACGTATCAGATCGATTCAGCACCCGGAGCAGGGACCATCATTAAGATCAATATTCCGATAAGGACAATACTATCATGAGAACGATACTCATCGCGGATGATCACCCGATCTTTCGTAAAGGACTTGCCGAAGTGATCACTTCGGGATCGGAATATTCCGTTGTCGCTGAATGCGGTGACGGTATCACGGCCTTGAAGATGATCAAAGAACTGAGTCCAGACATCGCACTGCTCGATATTCAGATGCCGAAGATGACCGG
>JBMOHT010000029.1:0-29657 GCA_049317705.1 Bacteroidota bacterium
CGTGTTCCATCCTGCGCATAAAAAAACGGTCCGGACAGGAGTCCGGACCTACATTGTTCTTCGTGTTCTATTTGAACGACTGTGCAGCAGGTCACAGTACGACCTAACTAGATAAATGTTTAGTTGTAACCCTGTCCTGTTCGTTCTATTTTCATACCAATAAGTCCGATAATCCATCTCCCCGAATAACTATTTAAGGCGTTCCATGAAAAAAACGGCACTACTGTTCTATTTTGCATTATTCCTACAGCTGCAAGCACAGGTAACGACATCAAATCCGATCATCTTTGTTGCACAGACACCTGCATCAGGATTCGAATCGGTCACACAGACATTCAATAATCACCGTCCCACCATGAACAGCGCACCGCGCGGCGGCGATCTCTACATCCGCTACGGCAACGGCACACTCCGCAATCTTACGCGTGAGGCCGGATTCGGCGATTCATCCGTGATGCAGGGGGCGAAGTCCATTGCGGTCCGTCAGCCCTCCATGCATTGGAGCGGGACGAAGGCGCTCTTCAGCATGGTCATCGGTGCGCCGACGAAGATCTGGGAAGTGCCGACGCATTACTGGCAGATCTATGAAGTGACGGGATTCGGGGCGGGACAAACGGTGCAGATCACAAAAGTGCAGAATCAGCCGTCGACGTACAATAATATTTCCCCGATCTACGGAAGCGATGACAGGATCATCTTCACATCGGATATGCCGCACAATAAAAAGAAACATCTTTATCCGCAGCTGGATGAATACGAGAATGCGACAGTGGTGACGGGACTGTGGAGTCTAGACCGCAGCACGGGCGATCTGAAACTGATACAGCATTCGCCGAGCGGTTCGTTCTATCCTACGGTCGATTCGTACGGACGGATCATCTATACGCGTTGGGACCATCTGCAGCGCGACCAGCAGGCTGATCTGGACAGAGCGGGACAGCCGTACGGCACATTCAATTATTCCAGCGAGGATTCCTCCGGCATTCCGATGAACGACCGGACGGATATCTTCCCGGAACCGCGTTCGATCATCAATCCGGATTACGATTCGACCATGGCGCTGCATACGTTCAATCATTTCTTCCCGTGGGAGATCAACCAGGACGGGACGGAAGAAGAGACAGTGAATCACGTGGGTCGTCATGAATTCGGCGGTTCATATTCAGACCAATCATTTTTGGGGGACAACAATCTCAGTTACATCTATCCCAAACCGAACATCGTGAAGAACAGGAAATATCTCTCGTCCGATGCGGGAACGTTCCACATCACCGAGGACCCGAACAATCCGGGAACCTATTATGCAACGAATGCGCGTGAGTTCTCTCGCGAGACCGCGGGACAGATCCTGAAATTCACTGGTGCGAAAGGGATGAATCCCGAAGAGATGGAGATCTTCGAAGTGACGCACTCCGTTACCGCAGCTTCCGCTGAGGATGGAGAGACGCCCGATCCGAATCACAGCGGACACTATAAGAATCCGCTCCCGCTGAGTGACGGACAACTGATCGCGAGTCACACAACGAACAATTTCGTCAACAAGAATGAGGGGACGGATCAATACCCGAAACCGCGGTATAATTTCCGGCTGAAGACTTTGAAAGATACACTCCTCGGTGGAAAAGCGCTGAAGATCTACGGCACGCCGCTCACATCAGGCATCGTCCGCTCACTGCAGTATTATAACAGCAACGATTACATCGTCAGCCGCACGGACACGCTGTGGGAACTCGATCCGGTGGAAGTACGTTCGCGTCCTGTGCCGCCGCTGAAGACGGAGACGCCCATCGCGACACCGGAGCAGCAGATCTTCACCGAAGAAGGCGTGAATGAGCAGCTGTTCCGCGACTGGATGAAGAAGAAAGATCTTGCACTCATTGTCAGCAGGAATGTGACAACGCGCGACCGGACGGACAATGCGCAGCCGCTGAATCTTCAGGTGCCCGGCGGAGCGAAGACCGCACCGTTCGCCGGAAAGATCTACGACATCAATTATATGCAGATCTTCCAGGCGGACTTGAGAAGAGGTCAGGGAGGAGCGGGAGGTTACACCACACCGCGTCCCGGTCGCCGTGTGCTTGCCACACCGATGCACGACGGCATTGCGAACAATCCGCCGCTGGCAGCAGCGCCGGCAGGAAGTGTGAAGCTCGGACTCGACGGTTCGATGGCATCGCTCGTTCCCGCGCACCGCGCTCTAACGTGGCAGCTGACGGACGGAGCAGGAAAAGGGGTCGTCCGTGAACGGTATTGGGTCACGTTCCAGCCCGGCGAGATCCGCACGTGCGCATCGTGCCACGGCATCAATTCCAAGGACCAGATGGGAGCGGTGAAACCGCAGAACAAACCGGAAGCACTCCGCGCGCTGTTGAAGAACTGGAAGACGAATGTGATGAGCGTGCAGAACGACGGAGCGGTGCCGCAGAAATTTGCGTTGGAACAGAATTTTCCGAATCCGTTCAATCCTTCAACGGAGATTGGATATCAGCTGCCGAGAGAAGGCCGCGTGTCGCTGAAGATCTACGACGTGCTCGGCAAGGAGGTGGAAACACTTGTGGATGAAGTGAAGAGTGCGGGGAGTCATCAAGTGACCTTCAATGCATCAAAATATTCGAGCGGGATCTATTTCTATACGCTTCGCTCGGGTGAAGCATTCGCAACGAAGAGGATGATCATGCTGAAATAAATCCCGACCACAACGATCAGTAGTGTGATGACGCCGGCTGAACGCCGGCGTCCGCATTTTAAATCCTGCACATTTGTGCAGGTGCGGTGGAAGAGTGTGCGATGTATGTCACAGAACGGGACAACTGAACAGACGTGCAGTTGTTGCCCCCATCATCTCAGCGTATTTTGTCTCCATAATATTCACATCAATCACTTCCATTCCAACGCAATCACAGAAGGATCATTATGGGCAAAATAGTTACCGCGGTTTTCTTTTTTCTGTCACTGCTGCAGTCGCAGAGTCTGTTCGTGGACCACTTCACATATGGCACACGCGACAGTCTTGACGGCGTCGGCGGTTGGCTGAGTTCCGGAACGATCTCACCATTCAATATCAAGGTGGTTTCGCCCGGTTTGACCTTTGCCGGATATCCCGGTTCGGGGATCGGAAATTCACTCTACTTCTCGAATGCCGCAATTGGAGATGCCAACAATCAGTATTTCACGAAGAGGGATTCCGGAACGGTATATCTTTCCTATATGCTCCGTGTGGACTCTATGGGTGCATCCGCGACGCAGGGATTTGCGGTGGCGCTTGACCAATGGGGAGCAACAACCAATTTTACCATGAAAGGATATATTCAGAAAGTGAGCAAATCGAGTTTCAAAATGGGCGTTGAGAAAGCCGGAGGAGGTTTGGTCTATTCCGCAAAATCGTTCACCACAGGAACGACATATGTTGTTGTCCTAAAATATACGTTCGTTCCCAATTCATCAACGAATGACAGCGCAAAGATCTTCGTTCTCTCACCCGGTTCACCGATGACAGAACCCGCTAAACCGGATACGTTCACTGTCGGAGGGGTGGATAACGCCGATATAGGCGAGATCGTTCTGTCGAATTCCTATTCTTCGAACGGGTTGAAAGATTCTCCGGTGCGGGTGGACGGGATCAAGATCGGAACTTCATGGCAGAACAGTGTATTGCAAACGGTGGATCTGTACTTCAAAGAAGATTTTGAATTCACCGCAGGTGATTCGCTGCGCGGTAAGAACGGCTGGAACATCTATACAGATGGAACACCGATGCTTGTCTCGAACGGGACACTAGCGTATACGGGTTATGCAGGTTCGCAGATCGGTAAAGCCGTTTCCATCACCGGCGGCGGTGCATCGCAGACTCCGTTCAGAACGTTCAACCATCTTGGAACAGGGAGTCTGTACTATTCCTTCATGGTGATGCTCTCCGGCAGCAATGCTGCAGAGGGATATTTTACCGGTCTGACGGGCGATGTCGGAGGATCATTCCGCGGATTGGTCTATGCAAAGATCGCTTCGGGAACGGTCTCATTCGGTGCCCGTGCAACGCTCAACGGAACACTCGCCTATGATCCGGGAACGTACTCCGTCAACAAGATCTATCTTCTTGTGCTGAAATATACATTCGTGGACGGTGCGAACAACGATGAAGTGTCGCTGTATGTGTATGAGAACGGTATTCCGGCGCAGGAGCCGACAAAGCCGAATGTCGGTCCGTTGCTGACCCCGAACGAGGTCGCTTCAGTGGGAGCAGTGACGATCATGTCCGGTGCGCTTGCTCCCGGCACGGCGCTGAACGGAGCTACGATCCTGATCGACGGACTGCGTGTTTCGAGTACATGGGTGAACGGAGTGACAGCGGTGAAGAACAACGGCAGTGCGTCCGCTCCGAACAGTTTCGCGCTGATACAGAATTATCCGAATCCGTTCAATCCTTCCACAACGCTTGGTTTTACGCTTCACGTTTCAGGATCGACGACACTCACGATCTATGATGCGCTCGGCAGGGAAGTATCGACGCTGGTGAATGAACAGCTCAATGCGGGAGAATATTACGAGAAGCAATTCGATGCGTCACATCTGGGGAGCGGAATATATTTTGCACGCCTTACCAGCGGCGGTGTTTCGCAGACAAGAAAAATGCTTCTGATGAAATAATGCAGATCGGCGATCATACCGCACCGGTGGTTTTTTTACAGCGTGCGAATGTCTCAACGTCATGACTATAAAGGAAATTATGAAACTATTTGTTCAAATCATCGCTGCTCTTCTCTCAATCCTTACAGCGGTGGCGGCGGGAACCATCCAGTCGAACACCGGCGGAAAATGGGATTCCACCGGAACGTGGAAGGGGGGTATCATTCCTTCAGATACGGATATCGTGGTGATCCTTGCCGGACACACTGTTACCGTGAATGTGGACAATCCCATTGTTGAATGGCTGACGGTGAAAACAAACGGCGTGCTTCAGTTCGACGGTGTGAAGAACCGCATCATCTCCTCAAAGGGGGACATCATCGTTGAAGCCGGGGGAAAGATCACTCCTTCCGGAACATTCAATACGGGCGATGCACTGAACAACATCCAGCTGAAAGGGAATCTGATCGTGGACGGGGCGATCGAATACAAGAAACTCGGGATCCTCAGCGGCTCGCGGACGATCAACTATATCAATTTTCAGCCATCTGCTGTTCCCGGAAGAACGACCATCGAAGGGAACGGTACGGTCGGGGCCGCATATCTTCTGATCGGTAAGAGTGCTGCGACCGATACGGTCACCGTGAAACCGGGCGTGTCCGTTTCTGTGCAGAACATCGATCTGGTGAAAGGGATTCTCGATAACAGTCTGAACAATATCACAGTGACGATCGTCTCCCGTTATGATAATGCGTCGACACTGACAGCAAAACCGAAATACAACGGAGCGGGATATGCATCCTATCTCGGATACACCAATATCACTGCCGGTGTTGAACTCCCGGACACTGTCGGGAATATCTTTTTGCAGAACGGAACGAAGCAGGTGTTCCTCAGTAAGAATGTTGTCGTGCTGAATTATCTATTCCTGAATGACGGAAAATTGAACACCGGTGCGTACACGGTGAAAGTGAACGGGTCCGTGTCGAATCCCGGCAAAGGATATGTGATCGGTGCGCTGGAAAAACCGGTCTCGCCGCTCGATACGATACGGACCTTCGAGATCGGAACCGAGAACGGGTACAGCGAGATCTCAATGCATTTCCATAAATTGATCGGCTCCATCATGCCGCACTCCATTGTTGCCCGAACATTCCGCCAGATGCATCCCGCGTTGAAGGATTCGTTGAGCGCACTCCGGAGGTATTGGACACTGACGGCGAAAGGGGGATTCGATTTCCTGAATTATGATGTGACCGTTCGGTATGCTCCGTCGGATTTTGTGAATTCCCACACGGAGAAGAATGACGAAAATTCCCTGCTGATCGCGAAATACAATCCGACCATATCCGTTTCTACTCCACAATCATGGGAGATACCGAAACTGGATCCGCTGAGCCGGGACACTTCCGGTGCCGGCGGGACGGTGACGGCAATGGGACTGACGGGATTTGCGCAGACCGGAGCGGTGGAATATACACTGATCAAAGAGCCGTCGGCGCTTTCGGTGCACCCGCAGCCGAACACAGTGCCGGCAGCAATGCAGCTTGTACAGAATTATCCGAATCCGTTCAATCCTTCAACCACATTGGGATTCACACTTCAGATCTCAGGACTGGTGACACTGAAGATCTATGATGCACTCGGCAGGGAAGCATCCACGCTGGTGAATGAGAATCTCGAGGCGGGAGTGTATCACGAACGGATATTCGACGCGTCGCATTGTTCAAGCGGAATATACTTTGCACGGCTGACCGGCGGCGGGATCACCAAAGTAATGAGGATGATGCTGGTTAAATAACGCAGAAGGAATACCACTCATTCTTTCCAGTGCATCGGGCGCAGTGGTGCTCACACATGGACGAAATTATTCACTCTATTATTAAATAACATCGATGAAAAAATTATTCTTGATCATATTCGCCGTCATGACCGCATCCGCACAGACTGTGACGAAAACGTTCCAGCATGGTGTGAACGGATACTGGGGAGGCAGATCGGTCGACATCTCCAGTCTCAATTATGCAGAGAACAATCAGAACGGCACGACATTCGCGGACGGGAACTCCGATTGGTGCATCGGATATCTGAAGAACACATCACACGGGTACGATATCTTCCCGCTGATCCGCTTCGACAGTCTGGCAAAATATCTTCCTGCGAATGCCGAGATCGTATCGGCGAAGCTGACACTTACATTCGTCCAGTGGGAGAAACCGGTGCGCGTGATCGGCAGGTATCTTGCCGTGGAATGGGATGCCGATGTCTATGATCCCTCCGGCGGCGTCTCTTCCCCAAAGATCGGATGGAGCACACGAAAACAGGGAACACCGTGGGGAGGAAAGGGTGCAGGTTCATCCGGAGCGGATTATCTCGCCGGTACATCATTCATTGTTCCCGATGCTCAAAAGAAGATCCCGGCGAACGGAAAAGCAGTCTATACCGTCGAGCTGGATAAATCGGTCGTGCAGGAGTGGCTCGATCCTGCGAAGAATTTCGGATTCAAACTTGAAACGGATACCGTCGGCATTCACATCTATGTTGCGCAGCATCAGCGGTATCTGCAGGGGACCCAGCCGAAATTGGAGATCGAATATAAACAATCTCCGACGTCAGTGAACGCTCCATCGGCCGCGCCGCACCGGTTCGAGCTGATGCAGAACTATCCGAATCCGTTCAATCCTTCAACCACACTAGGATTCACGATCAAGGTTTCAGGACCAGTGACGTTGAAGATCTACGATGCACTCGGCAGGGAAGTATCGACGCTGGTGAATGAACATCTCGAAGCAGGAGTCCATCATCAGTACGTGTTCAATGCATTGCAGCTGCCGTCCGGTATCTACTTTGCGGACCTGCGCTCGTCCGGCGTGCATCAGATACGGAAAATGCTTTTGGTGAAATGAGCGTTCGGGACCCTGCAATTTTTACCTTGTGTATGCACGGACTGCATGGCGGGACGGCAGCCGTGTGTGAAATTCGATGATTTTATCCGTTTTAGGTCTGGCATTCCTTTTGAATCTCATGATGTTCATTCACATCAATGAAAATGTTCATGAGAATTCATTTACTGTCGGCACTGATCCTCATCAGTACATTGTTCGGAACGGACTGCCTTTCTGCGCAGTCTCCGGATGTTATTGTTACGGTCGATCGACATACCGTTATCAATACGCGTTCAACACTGCTGCTCGGTATCACGTTCGACGCACGCTCCGGAATGCGCGGGAACAACGGTCCGATCGGATACTACGATACCAGCGGGATGCTGCTTCCAGGACTCCAGTCGCTGTTCGGTGATTTTCCGTTCTCCACTCTCCGTTATCCTGCCAATGCGGTCTCATTCGGTTTCGACTGGAAACGGTCGGTCGGACCCGCAGCACAACGGGCGCCGCAGAACATCGTCGGCATCGGTCCGTCGCAGCCGATGAAATTCGGTTTCGATGAATTCATGGCGATGACCAAATCACACGGCGCTTTGCCTTCCGATATTCAGATCATGGTCTCCATCTATTCCAAAAGCGACACGGGACTGAAACCGTTGCAAACTGCTGCCGCAATGGAGAATGCCGCTGAATCTGCTGCGGACTGGGTGGAGTACGCGAACGGACCGAGCAACGGAACGAATTGGGGAGGAGGAAGGGATTGGGCGGCACTGCGCGATTCCAACGGGCACCCGGAACCGTACGGCATCAAGATCTGGAATCTCGGGAATGAACCCTGGGGCGACGGTGAATTCGGGAATGACTCTGTCGGTGCAAATACATATCTCGCTGCCGTTCGTCCGATCATCGATTCGATGCTTGCACGGGATCCGTCGGTCAGGATCACCGTCCCATCCACCGGTCCGGCTACATCGCCATGGAATAAGAAAATGTTGAATGATCCGTATCTGAAGGACCGGATCTACGGATTGTCTCCGCACTTCTTTCCGGATGAGACGCCTGTCAATGGAACGGTCACGCTCGGTGTTGCCAAAGTAGAAAACGGACTGAAAGCGATCGCCGATTCGGCAAAAAAGAAAGGACTGAAAGTGATCGTCGGAGATTATGCGCATGGAATTCCGATGTTCAATCAGGTGCCGTCAGGTGATCCGGATCTTGCAATGCAATGGCAGGGTGCGAATCTTTCCGCAGATTTTTTGATGCTGATGAGTCAGATGCCGAATGTGGAGCGGGTGAATTATTGGGCGTATGGACTTCCAGCCGCAACCTGGCATCCGATCCGATTCAATGGTCCGGGAAGTTACACGCTGATGCCGGCAGCTGCACTGTATAAGAAATTCTTTCCGCTCTTCCTGGACCGGTCGATCGGAACAACAACGGTGTCACCGAAAGGGAGTGACGGGAATCCGTACTCCGTCCGCGCCGGTGCTTTCATCTCCGCCGATACATCATTGATGACGGTGATCGCGGTGAACAGAGATAAGAACCTGCAGACTCGTATGCAGCTGAACGGTACGACAGGATATTCGCGGAAGAAGATCATTCGATGGAGCGCCAATGCATTGACTTCCGACACCATGATCGAGGAAGAGATCAACGCGGATATCGACGGCAGCATCATTCTTCCGCCGATGGGGATCATTGCCGTGCAATACACGAAGAATGCCTTGTTTGTCTACGAACATCCCGTCTCTCCCTCCGGTTTTGTGCTGGAACAGAACTATCCGAATCCATTCAATCCGGCCACCACGATCGGATTCACACTGTACGAATCAGGCTATACAACATTAAAAGTCTATGATGCGCTCGGACGAGAGGTGGAAACACTGGTGAATGAACATCTCGAAGCGGGAGTTCGTCATCAGCGGACGTTTGATGCCGCACACTGTGCCGGCGGTATCTATCTTGCACATCTCACCGTCGGCGGAAGTTCGTTGGTGAAAAAAATGCTGCTGGTGAAGTAACAGCATGGTCCCAGCCGAAAAGAATCTTGTTGATTCAAAGGATTTTTCTTCAGAGACTGACAATGCATGAAACTCTATACGTTCATCCTGACATTCTGCTTCTTTTCGTTCTTGTCTGCTCAATCACGGGACGAACAGTTCCCCCTGTTCCGAAGCGATATCGCTGCGGCCTATCAGGGGATCCATCTTACCGGATTATCCGGACACGCATCGCTCATCTATGACGGTATTGCGGGGATCAACATCGGATACGGATATGATTTTTTGAATTCCTACACCGGGAGTTTGATCTTTTATGTGAATCCCGGACCGAATCAATTCTTCCTGTTCGCCGGATACGGGATCTTCCAAAAACGGGAAGAAAAAGTGTATAGCATCCGCATCCGTACCGTGCACGGCGGAGCAGGATATGAATCGCTGATCTCTGACCGCATTGTTGTCGGTCAGACGGTGAGTGTCGTGAAATATCTTGATGAAAAATTCTCCATCCCAGATCTCCGTACAAAACAATCCTTCGAACTGAATGAAAGTAATTATGTGGAGATTGGTATCCATCTTGGGTATCGTTTTTCTTTGGACGGGTTGTTCGGACGATAAAGCATCCGGCAAAGACCCGCTCATCGTCGCACACCGTGGTGTCTCGTACGCCTATCCCGAGAATACTGTGCAGGCATTCAATGCTGCGGTGGATCAAACGATCGAGAGTGTCGAATGCGATATCTATCTCACGAAGGATGATTCCGTGATGATCTTCCATGATCTTGACGTATCGCGGCTGACCACGATGACCGGTCCGGTGCAAGAATACACTGCGGCCGAACTCCGGCAGGGTATCTCGGGCCGCTCCGGCGGGACTGGAATCACATTGAATGAATTCATCACGCGGTACGGAAATTCCTTTTCGACCCTCTTCATCGAGATCAAAGAAGGACAACCGGATAGTCTGTTATACAGGACGGTCCGCAAATTCACATCGCTGATCCAATCATCGGGTATCGAACACAAGGTCATCGCGACCTGCACGGCACAAGGACCGCTTGATACCGTCAAACACTATTCGGCCGCTATCCGTGTCGCGTACGAGGTCCGCGAAGAATCGGATCTGGTGCAGCAGCTGAAACGGTATCCATATATCCTGATCACGTACGAAAAACTCTCGCCGGCGATCTATCAAACCGTGAGATCTGCCGGCGGCACGCTGATCGCGTTCACGCCGAATACTGTTCCGGAATATGAACGGACGATATCGAACGGCTGCGACTTCATTATGACCGACAATCCGCTTGAATTGAAGAAATATCTCCTCTCCCGAAACAGTTCTGCGTTTCCCGAATAGCGTTTCCCGGCCACCGTTGGTCATCAGTCCAATTCTGCTGCAGGATGATATCTTTTGATTTTCAATGAAAAGGAATGTACTATAACCGCTGTTCATCCATACCGTAGTCTTTGAATCCGATGACCCTGAACCGAACATTCCATAGGACCATACTGCTCCTTATTCTTGCCGCAGGATTTGTTTCCCTCGGCAGGTCGCAGGAATATGCCATCCGCACGTTCACCACACACGACGGACTGATCTCGAATTATGTAACGGCGCTGAAGCAGGACACAAAAGGATATCTCTGGATCGGTACGGACGAAGGGGTGAGCATCTTCGACGGAAGTTCGTTCCGGAACATCCATCCCCGCGAGAAGGAAATGTGGGGGTATGTGAATTCCTTCTTTGAAAGCGGTGCGCAACCCGGCGTGATGTGGATCGCAACGAACGGCGGCGGTGTGATACGGTACCGGGACGGATCGTACACACAATTGAAGATCGATACCGTTATGGAAGCGAATAAAGTGAACGACGTCTATGAGGACGGTCATGGAATATTGTGGCTGACCACGGACAACGGTCTGTACCGCGTGCAGAACGGCAGCACGGACCGGATCACGCTTCCGCCGACACATTCCTCGTATCTTATTCAGATCCTTCCGATGGGGGCAGACACGGTCTGGATATCATCACCGGCCGGTATCATCTCGTACGATACGAGAAGCGGTACGGTCAGCACGGTGCTGAAAGCCGAGATCGGCGGAACGAACGGACAGATCTTCCCGCTCCGTGACGGACTTACTGCAGTGATCTCGTTCCACGGCCTGAAACTTCTTCGGAATAAGGATATAGTACAGGACCTTCCTTTACCGAGAGGCAATTATGGGAACGGTACTCTTGATGGTGCCGGAAATCTTTGGGTAGGCGGGTCTGAGTGTGTGTGGCGGCTTCAAAAGGAGAATGGAACATTCCGGCTGCATTCTTCCCTGGAGAAGAAGAACGGACTGCCGGTGAATGATGTGAGTGCGCTTGTGTTGGATCGTGAGAACAATCTTTGGTTCGGTACATTCGGGAAAGGGATCGCTCGTCTTCAAGATCCTGAGAATATGCGGTTCCCGTTCGACAAACTTACCTCCCGCGGGACGAGCGATAACCATCACCGGATCTGGGCTCCGACATTGGACGGGGTATATTCACTGAGAAAGAATAAGAACCGCACATGGCATTCATCCTTCCAGAGGTTCTCCGGGAAAGAGACGCCGATAGCACTGCAGGCGATCGGAAATGACAGACTGTGGTGCACAACGTTCGGACTGGGAATAGCAGAGTATCGTGTGAGCGAGTCCGTGAACGGTGACACACATCTTTCCCTTGTCAGGACATATGATACACGGAACGGATGTCCAAAACTCTATGTGATCGTTCTGTTCAAAGATTCCCGCGGATATCTATGGTGCTCAAAAGTGAAGGAAGGTATTGTTGTGGTGGATCCGCGTTCACCGAATGCGGTGAAACAGATCTTTTCTTCATTCCCGGGAATTCCCGCTACAACCATCTCGACATTTGTCGAACTTCCCGACGGACGGATCGTCTGCGGCGGGATCGGGTCGAATGCCTTGTTCGAATTCACCTATGAGAATGGAACCTACCGCTACACAGGAGCAGTGCGGTTCGATCGGTCCATTTCACAGTACGGAATCCGAAGTCTCGCCGTCTCGCCCGACAGTTCACTGTGGATCGGAACACGGTACGACGGACTCTTACGGCGCCGCAAGGACGGTTCCGTTACGGAATATTCGTTCAGCAGCGGTCTTCACAATATGCAGATCCTCAGTCTGCAGCCGGATGGTAATGCATTGTGGGTCGGCACGCAGTCCGGCTTGGAATATGTGCCCGACATTGTTTCACCGCGGTTCATTCTCAGCACGGAACTGACGACGAGCCCCATCTATACGCTGGGAATGTATTCCGATCACACCGTGTGGGCGATGACGGGCCATGAATTGACGCTGAATGACCCCGCTGCACTCATCGCTCCGTCGCCGGTGCCGCCGATCTATCTTACGCAGTTCGATGTGAACGGTGTCCCCCAGCCGCTCACACCGGAACAGGAATTTATCCGCAACGATCTCATCTCGTGTTCCTTCAGTTATTCCGCCGTGACGCTCAAAGGGAATACTGATGTGAAATATCAATACCGTCTCGGCGGACTCCATGGCAATTGGCAGAATCTTACACCGGAACGTTCGGTCACATTCGCGAATCTCGGACCGGGGGAATATACCTTCATCGTCCGCGCCGTACTCAATAACGGGAAGCAGGTGACGGAGTCGGTGACACAGTCGTTCGTGATCGTCCCGGCATTGTGGGACCGATGGTGGTTCGCGCCGCTCATCATTTCGATCATTCTGTCGGTGATCGCAGGGATCTCCATTCTGCGCATCCGTCAGCGCTTTGCGCTGGAAAAGATCCGCGTCTCCATCGCGGCGGACCTTCATGATGATATCGGTTCCGTACTAGCGCGCATCGCGAACCTTGCGGATATTTTGGTGGTCTATGGTTCGACAAAGCGAATACCGTCGGTAAAAACTGCGAAGACCGTGAAGAGTACGAAGAAGCGGATCATCAAACGTTCTCTTCCGGAAGAAAATGCGCAGACCATCGCCGATCTGTCGCGCGAACTGATGGAAAAGATGTCCGACGTTGTCTGGTCGGTCAATCCGGACAATGATGATCCGAAGAAACTCACCGAACGATTGCAGACGTACTGTACGGAGATCGCGGAACATCATCATCTGCGTGTGAATTTTTCTGCGGACGGAGTGTTCGAACGACGGAGTATCGATCCGCAGAAGACGCGCGCGGCGCTGCTCATCGTGAAGGAATCCCTGGCGAACATCCTGAAACATGCCAATGCGAAACAGATCGACCTCTCGGTAGCGATCATGCCGAAACGGTGGAGCATCACCATCGCCGATGACGGTGTCGGATTCAACGAGGATGAACTTCCTCGGGTGAACGGCATCTATAATATGCGCAGCAGAGCGGCGGCGTGCGGCGGCGATGTTCAGGTCTCATCGTCGTCGGGAAACGGTACGACGATCCGTCTTGAGATACCGCTGTAAATAGTGAACTAGATGTTTATTCGGTTGTTTCGTTCCATACTTTTTGCGTAATTGACCCATGGCCAAGAAAAAGACATCCGCTTCTCCCGTCATCCGTGTTGCAGTGGTGGACGATGACCGCAATCTCGCTGAAGGGATCGCGTGGATCATCAATCATAAGCGCGGATTCAAATGCGTGGGAATGTACTACGGATATCAGGACAGCGTGCGTGGACTCGAAGAACATCCCGCCGATGTTGTGCTGATGGATATCGGACTACAGGGAGAATCCGGCATTGACTGCGTGCGTTCGCTGAAGAAACAATATCCGGAACTGCAGATCGTGATGCAGACCGTCTACAGCGATGACGAGAAGATCTTCCAGTCCCTCCGCGCCGGGGCGGTCGGATACATTCTGAAGAAGACCACACCGGACCAAGTGCTCAACGCCATCAGCGAAGCGCATAAAGGAGGTGTACCGTTCACGGGAGAGATCGCGCGGAAGGTTCTCACCTATTTTAAGATGTCTTCCCAGCCCTCAGTTGACGTCGATACGCTCCTTTCCGAACGGGAAAAAGAAGTCCTGAACGAACTGGTACAGGGACATTCCTATCAAAGCATTGCGGACCGGCTCTTTATCTCGCTGCCGACCGTCCGGTTCCATCTGCAGAACATCTACAAGAAACTCCACGTCAGCTCCCGCGGTGAAGCGGTCGCGAAGCTCGGCGGCAGGTCGATCCTCTCGAAACTGTAACCCCTCTCCGAAGTTGATGCATCTCACAATCACCGTGTTCTATATTTTCATATAGGTCAACGGCAGCGAAACAACGGATATATTCCTTTTGAACGGTCTCCGTTCCTGCTGCGATCCACGGCAGGAACGAACGACAGAAAATTTCATTGAGAAAATCAGAAGGATGATCCATGAGAACTATTCTACCGCTGATCTGTGTATTCCTTGTTATCTCCTCCCCGCTCTACTCCCAGACGAACTATGCGCTTTCGTTCAATAATTCGTCGAGTTCCTATATTGCCGTGCCGTATACGGATACGCTTCAGCCGAAGGCTGCACTGACCGTTGAAGCGTGGGTGAATGTGAATTCATGGTCGGGTACTCCCGGTCTTGTCGGAAATACTGAATTCGGAGGATATGAATTGGAGATCGAACAGGTCGGCGGAGTGAACAGGATCAACTTCTGGGTGAAGCGGAACGGAAGTTATGCAGTTGCGTTCATTACGCAAAGTGCATTCGGCACAGGATGGCATCATGTTGCCGGAACATACGATGGCCGAAACACAAGCATATATCTGGATGGTGTGCTGCAGAATACGAATGACGCCGGCGCTAATTATCCGATCCAATATGCTTACAACAACGCGCTCATCATCGGAGCGGAAGCAGGCTCGGGCTCAAGTCCGTACGGATATTATTACAATGGTTCACTCGATGAGGTTCGCATCTGGAATATCGCACGCTCTGCCGACAGCATCACCGCCGCGATGAGCCGTGACCTGATCGGGAACGAACCGAATCTGATCGGTTATTGGAGATTCAACGAAGGGTCAGGCACCACTGCTATTGATGCTTCACCGTATCACCAGAACGGGACCATAGCAGCCGGTCCTGTTTGGATTCTTTTCGACGAAGGCCGCAGCTGGTACACGATTGGAACAGCGGGGGTTTCGGACGGGATCATATATTATTTGAGTCTTGCCGTCTCTTCAACCGGGATTCCGTACATCGGATACACGGATTATGCGAACGGCAACAAGGCCACCGTCATGCGATACACCGAATACGGTTGGCTGCCCGTCGGCACAAAACCTTTTACCACCGGAACGGCGATGTATATGAATATGACGCTTGCTTCCGACGGGACTCCTTATGTAGCATATCAAGATGGTTCAAATTCAAACAAGTTGACGGTACAGAAATTCATCGGAGCAGCGTGGACGGTGGTCGGAACGGAAGGATGTTCCGCCGGCTCAGTCACTGATGTGCAGATCCGCATTGCACCGGATGGAACACCGTACGTCGGATTTGCAGACGGCGCGAACAGCGGCAAACCGACGGCGATGAAATATAACGGAAGCAGCTGGGTCGTTGTCGGGAATGCGGGCTTTTCACCATTCGTCCCGTCCGACAGCGATTTCAAACTCTCGAATGACGGTACGCCGCATTTCGCGCTGCGCGGCGGGTACGGAAGCAATCAGCGTGCGAATGTGGTGAAATTCAACGGCTCGAACTGGGTTTCCGTCGGTAATACTGATTTTTCAAATAACGCCGCCTATTATATCACGCTGGCTTTCTCCCCGGCGAATGTACCGTATGTGACCTTTTCAGATTCGAAAGTGAAAGTGATGAAGGACAGCTCGTCCACATGGGTCTCGGTTGGCGATGTGAATACTTCCACCAGTTCTTACCTGCCGGTTCTCGCATTTGCACAGGACGGAACACCGTTCATCGGATATACCGACGGCGGATTTATGGCGGTGAAAAAATTCATCAATGGTGCTTGGCAGTTCGTCGGTACTTCGACCGTTACCTCTTCCAACAGCGATTATCCTTCGATCGCCGTCAGCAGCACGGGAGTTCCGTACGAAGCGCATACGGAGAATGTGCTCGGGAACAAACCGGTGGTAAAACGGTATCTGCTGAATTCGAACACGCCGCTTCCCGTTGAACTGACCTCCTTCAGCGCTTCTGTGAGTGCATCAACGGTCACTCTCCGCTGGAATACGGCAACGGAAGTGAACAATCATGGATTCGAAGTAGAGCGAAAAAAATTGATTCATCGGCCCAATGGATCATTGAATCAATCAACTGATGAGTCAATTGATCAATGGACGGAGGTCTCGTTCGTTTCCGGGAATGGTACTTCCAACGTACAGCATGAGTATTCGTATTCTGATCGTTCCATCTCTGCGGGCACATATGCTTTCCGACTCAAACAGATTGACCGGGATGGAAAAATTTCCTACTCACAGGAAATAGAGGCCGTTGTTCTCTCTGCTCCGCATGCATTCGAACTGCAGCAGAACTATCCCAATCCGTTCAATCCTTCCACCTCTATTACATTCAATCTGCGGGAACGGGGACATACAACACTGAAAGTGTATGATGTGATAGGACGTGAGGCGGCGACGCTGACGAATGGTGTGATGGATGCGGGAATGCATACCGTACAATTCAACGCTGCATCGCTTGCCAGCGGAATGTATCTCTACAAACTTACATCAGGATCCGACGTTCAGATCAAACGCATGATCCTTCTTAAATGATCACCATGCATTCACACAAGGGAACTATGAAATATTCTTTATGCCGCTCTGTTGTTTGGACAATATTCTGCATCCTGACAGTTGCTACCGCGCAGAATCAAACATTCAAACAGTGGTATGAAAGTCCTATTGACGGACAGGTGAACAGCATCACCGTGGCCGGCAACACCGCATACCTCGGAGGCACATTCACGCAGTGCGGATTCTCTACCGGATACGGAGTTGCAGTCGACACCGCCACAGCGGATGCGGACCATTACTTCCCGAAATTCTTCAACGTGCCCGGCGGTCAGGTGATGACGGCGGTGCCGGACAGTCAGGGAGGATGGTACATCGGAGGATCGTTCACCACGGTGAACGGTCAGCCGCGCAAATATCTTGCGCATGTGCGGTCGGACAAGTCGGTCGATCCGTGGGATCCTGCCCCGAATATGTGGGTGAGATCGATCTATTATTCGGGGAACAAACTGTATGTCGGCGGACTGTTCGACACGATCGCCGGACAGCCGAGAGGACACGGCGCTGCGTTCGATACGTCGGGAAATCTTCGGCCGTGGAATCCGAAAGCGGATAACAGTATCTCCGCCATCCAGCCGGTGCTTGGAAAAGTGTTCCTTGGCGGCAGTTTTAATGGGCTCGGCGGACAGTCGTTCCACATGCTTCTTGGCGCGGTGGACTCATCTCTCGGTGCGCTTACCGGCTGGAACCCTATGAACGGCGGACCGAGCGGTTCATTCAACATCAATAAGTTCATCTACGCCAACCACCAGATCTATATGTGCGGGTCATTCTCGACGCTGAACAGCGTCAATCGCATTGTGCTCGCCAAAATGGATGAGAGCGGGAATATCAACACGCAATGGAATCCCGGCGCTACGATCGTCGGGAATTATGTCAGCGATATCTCGTTGATCGGCGACAAACTGTTCGTCTGCGGCGACTTCACGTCACTCGGCGGACAGACTCGGAAGAATATCGTCGCTCTCGACACGGCGACGGGACTCGCTTCTGCCTGGAACCCTGCCTCCACCAACGGCGCGGTACGCGCCATCGTGGCGAACGGTTCAAAATTATTCATCGGCGGGAATTTCACGTCCATCGGTGCAAAATCCATTTCGTATCTCGGCGCGCTCGATCTTGCGACCGGCACCGCACTGAACTGGAATCCGGCATTGAACAATGTCGTGTTCAATCTCGCTGCGTGGGGTTCAACGGTCTATGCCGGCGGATATCTTACCGCATCAGGATTGATCACACGGAACAAATTGGCGGCAGTGGATCTTGTGACGGGACGGATCAAACCGTGGAATCCGAATGCGGACGGGGCGGTGTACGCTCTCACGTATGCGAAGGGAAGGATCTATGCCGGCGGAAGTTTCACGAATATTGCGAACGGCACACGGCCCGGATTGACCGCTCTCGATACACTGAACGGCGCGTATGTTGCCGGCTCCATCGCATCGTCACCCGGTGGAACCGTTCTTGCATTGAGCGCGCTGGGAAATCGTTTGTACGCCGCAGGTAATTACGGACTCATTGCGTATAATATCCCGTCGGGAAAACTGCTGAGTTTCAAACCGAACTTCAATTATTCCGTCGTGCAGTCGTTGTGTTCATCCGGTTCCATTCTCTACGCCGGAGGAACATTCTCCACGGTGAACGGAATCAGCCGTTCGATGGCGGTCGCATTCGACACGACCACCGATCAGCCCACGTCGTGGAATCCATCCCTCAGTTCCACCTGTTATTCTATTTTCGTGAATGGCTCCAATGTGTATCTCGGTGGTTCATTCTCTACGGTCGGAGGGATCTCTATGCCGAGCGTTGCGTTGGTCGATGCATTCTCCGGGAATCTCGTGAACGGATTCACTTCAAGTTTTTCCCCGGTCGGTTTCAAAGTCTCCACGGTGGCGTTAGCCGGAAAACAGCTGTATGTCGGCGGACAATTCAATCCCATCGGAACGATCAAAGGGACGGATTATATCGCAACGCTCGATCCGCTCACCGGTACGGTCTCATCATGGCGCTCGGGAATGGTGGCGAGTGAAGTGGCGTCCATCGTTCCGCTGCCGTACTCCCAGACGGTGCTCGTCGGAGGTTCCTTCGTCACAACATCGAACTGGCCGCAGTATAATTTTTCGGGCTACGGCGATACGTCCATCCATCCTCCGGGAAAACCGATCCTGATGATCGATCCGAATCCTCTGAACTTCGGCGAGGTGCAGATCGGAATGTTCAAGGAAAAGACGATCACGCTGCAGAATACCGGTACCGACACACTGCATATCAAGTCCGTTGTCACCAAAGATTCCGTCTTTGCCTCACGACTCTCTGTGCTGACCATTGCTCCGAACCAGACGGCGACAGACACCATCCGCTTCACTCCCGTAGTACCGGGAATGATCGGTTCGATGCTCTTCGTGACGAGCGATGCACCGTCATCTCCCGACACAGTGTTCATGGGAGGATTCGCATACCAGAAAAAATTCGTGCAGCTCGTCTTTTCGAAGGATCTGATCTTCTTCGGCGGTGTACACACCAATGCGCATAAGGATTCCGTCATCAGTGTGAAGAATATCGGCAACGATACGGCAGATGTAACGGTAACTTCGGCAGACAGCATCTTCTCCCCGCTGCCGAAAACGTTCCTGCTGGCTCCCGATTCCACCATCGCGCTGACGCTCCGTTTCGCACCGAATCATACCGGAGAATTCTCCGGTCGGTTCTTTGTGGTGAACAGCAGAACAACTCCTTCTTCCGACACGCTGCGAGTGACAGGTCTCGGTCTGTTCACCTCCGGAGTCGCAGACGAAAAGATGGTGCCGAAAGAATTCTCGCTGTCGCAGAATTATCCCAATCCGTTCAATCCATCCACTGTTGTCCGGTATCAGATATCTGTCACATCATTTGTTACAATTAAAGTGTATGATGTTCTGGGGAAGGAAGTTGCGCTGCTTGCGGACCAGCTGCAGACGCCCGGTACGTATTCCGTATCGTTCGATGCGCACGGTCTCTCATCCGGATTATATTATTGCCGGATGCTGGCGGGGGGAACTTCGTTCACCAAAAAAATGTCGTTGGTGAGATGATCTGATACTCAAAGACCCCGCTGTTTTCTAGCGGGGATATTCGTTCAATGAACTCACCCACTATTCCGACACTCTTACGAAAGTTTTTGTGAAAAAAATATTTATTGCTGTTATTCCGTTCGTTCTGCTGCTGCTCTCATGTAAAGAAGAATCTGCCGTCCAGCCCGACTCGGCCGTGACGACATACACGCTTCGTTCAGCGGACGGACGTGCACTCCCGTCATTTCGGTATTTCCTGGATCTTCCCGGCATCGATACGGGATACATTGCCGTCGCAAACGAAGGATCAATCACTGTTACGCGGTATGCTTCACATCCGGCGGACGATGTGTTCAAGGTCCGGTTCGTGTACGGGTATGGATTGAAATACGGTTCGGTCATGGAATCGACATTCAAAACATATGAGAAACAGCTTTCGTACGCGGCGTTCACCGATACATTATACACGGGATATTTTCCGCTGATCAAAAGCGGGGACAGTCTCGTTGTGAATTATCCATTGAAACATGACGACCGTGTTGATCTGAATATGTCGCATACATTCCGTTTGGTCTTCCGGTAACCGCTCTTCATCTTTCCATTAATCACTTGATCACGATATGATGAAAAAAATCCTCCTCGTTCTTATCGCGTTAGCGATATCACACAGTGCTGCGCAGACATTTCATTTCCTGAAGAACCCGATCGGCGTCGTCTATTCCTCTGTGACCGATGCGAAAGGGACCGTCTATATGGGTGCCAGTGCCGTCTATTCATCGACGGATTCGGGGGCGAATTGGACGAGACTGGGATTGAGCACTATCGGCGGCACGGGAGCGAATGCGCTCAGCATGACCAAGGATGGAAAGCTGATCGCGTGCCTCGATCAGGCAGGCGTCAAGATCCTTCAAACGGGAAATATCTGGACACCGTTCAATACCGGATTTCCGAAAGCATCCGGGACCAATATCCTTCCCAATATCCGTGCGTTCACCCGTGATTCCGCAGGACATTTCTTTGCGGGCACACGTTCGGGAAATCTCGCGCCGCTCGGAATGTTCTTTGCGCAGGATACCGGAGCGTTATGGAGTGATGTTTCAACCGGATTACCGTCGCTGGAGATCGTTGCTCTGGCAACAAGTCCTTCGGGAACGGTCTATTGTGCGCCCGAAGGATACGGTATCTACAAATATACCGGTTCAGCATGGATTGCGGTGAATACCAATCTTGCGGACCTTCATGTGCAGACGATCGCGTTCGATGCTTCGGGTGCGATGTTCGTTGGAACGTCGGCCGGCGTTTCTGTTTTGAAGAACAATGCCGCATCGTGGAACAATTATACTGTTGAGAATTCCAAGACCCCCGTGCTCTCACTTGCCGTCGATCCGTCGCAGGGGGGAAGGATGTTTGCCGGACTTGGATACTCGCAGTATCAGTCCGGACCGCTCTATGGAAAGATCTACGTGAGCAATGATTCCGGAAAGACATGGAGTGATGTATCGCCTGCAGTGAAAACGCTTCGTGTGAAAACGATCTCTATTGCACCGAACGGGACGGTCTATGCCGGTGCGCAGGGAATGTTCCGTTCCACCGATCACGGCGCAACGTGGACGGTGATCAACAACGGATTGAAAGAATCGGTCCCCGCAATTGTCGGCGGCGGATTCACTGTGGCGAAGAACGGACATTTTCTGGAAGGCTCGGAATACGGCATCTGGCGCTCCACCGATCAGGGGCAGACGTGGACGGAATCGAGCAACGGTTTGAAACATCCGATGATCGAGTTCCTCTTCCGCGATTCTCTCGGATATCTTTTTGCCTGTGCGCACGCTTTGCCTCGTCATGAATCAACACTGAACAGACTCTACCGCTCAACGAACGACGGACTGACGTGGGATACGGTGAAGGTGAGTCTGGACGGGATCTATTCCATGATCGCGCAGGGATTCAACAACGAACTCTTCCTTGCGCATGGATTCGGCTCTCAGCCGCCGAGTGCGACATTCGTCGGCTCGGGCTGTGCAAAGTCCACGGACCGCGGTGCAACATGGGTCGATCTTCCGTGTTACGGAGGAAAAGGATTCGCTGTCGGCGTAACAAAAAAGGGAACGGTGCTCTTCGGCGGTGAGACATTGGGGCTTTTCCGTTCAACGGATGACGGCGCATCGTGGGATACGACGATCCATATCGGTCCCGGCGGCAACATGGCGCCGATCATCGTCTCTCCCAACGGAACGATCTTCACCTGCTCGTACGGCGATAATCATATTTGGTTCTCCGACTCGGCAACAGACGGAAAATCATACACCAATATGGTCCACCCGAGTTTCCCGATGTATACCACGGCGAATTCGTTCCAGTGGAGTTCCACCGGACGGATGTATGTGGGATTGAAAGGGAATCCGCCGAACACCGGAATGTATTATGTGGACGGACCGATCACCGCGAACAGTGTGTTCACTCCCGTGCCGAATCTTTATTTCAATGTAACGAAGATGCATTGGGATGACGACGGATATATGTGGATCTACGGCAGCGGTTCGCTGGCGAAGAGCGACTCAGTGCTGACCGCGCCGAAGAAAACGACCGGTGTGAAACAGACGAACATCGTTCCATCGGAATTTGCTCTGCATCAGAATTATCCGAATCCATTCAATCCTTCGACAACATTGGGTTTTACGATTCAGGTTTCAGGTCATACAACACTCAAGATCTACGATGCACTCGGCAGGGAAGTGTCGACGCTCGTAAATGAGCATCTCGAAGCGGGAGTGTATCACGAACGGACGTTCGATGCATCGCGTCTTGCCAGCGGCATCTATTTTGCGCGGCTGACGAGCGGAGGTCTTTCGCAGATGAAAAAAATGTCGCTAATCAAATAGAAGATCGGATAGACCCCGGTGCACTCTGCCGTGGGTGCTGATGAAATAATGGATCGGTAATAAAACCTTGTCAAGGTTTGGTTCGATCATCGTAACCTTGACAAGGTTTATTTTCTTCTTTGTGTTCTTCGTGCCCTTTGTGACTTTGTGGTTTGCCTTTTTTTAAAATCATCCGTGCCGATCCATTCTTTCCATGACATCCGTGTTCTATTCTTTTCTTTGTGTCTTTGTGTGACCCAGCAATTATCCTATTTCAGTCGAAAAAGTGCCAATTGTCCAATACTAGACACCGGAGGTTTCTATAAAACCCCAATTTTCCTAAGGATTTTGAAGTAATTGTTTTGGCATAGCTCGTGTCATTGTATAGCATCATCAACCAACCGAGCCAATTGTGACCAAATCGACGATCGTCCTGTTCCTTCTCGTTGTCCGGCTGACCGCCGGGACATACCCGCATCCGGAATTACATCATAAACCACTGACTCCAAATACTGCAGAATGGGTCCGTTCAAAGTTCTTTCAATCTAAACACAGCGATCAGTTTCCATCCGTCCAAGAACGCTTTCAACGAATGGGCGTTAATGACCGATCATTCTCTCAACGCACTGATGCAAAACATTCGCCACGCAGCGCAAAAGCGTCATCAATAGAAATTGATTCAATACTTGTATTCTCGCAAAAGGATACGATCCTTCAAATAGCTCAGATAGGGGAGAGATTTGAATGCGCCATTACAAAAATATTCAAGAACGGAGTGTATATCGATTCGGTGCGGGAAACACATCGGTGGGAGACCGATAATAAGGGGAATAGCATCTTTCGTTCGGTATTGTTAGAAGAATGGAGCGGCGAACAATGGGTTCCGGATTATCGTAATACTGAACATCAAACGTATGAACAAGGGAGCAACTTCCGCCGGTCTATATTTGAGATCTATGAAAATGGTGAGTGGATGACTTTGATTACCGATGGCTCTCTTTTCTTGTGTGATCGGTATGGGTATAATATCTCATGGACAACATTTTGTCAGAATTCAGAGAATGATTGGACCATTCAATACGATACATTGTTTCTTAGGCGGAGTTATTCTATCGATTCAACATCCTGCGATGCTGCTTGGGATTCGACATTGACGTTCTTGATCTCGAACGTCAATAGACCGATCAACAACAGCCAGGAATTGCTCGATGCTGTTGCTCATGGAAACAGGCAGCTCCGTTCACGCACTATCAATACCCGGGCTAACGACGGTTCGGCGTGGTCGAGCCAATATGAAGATCTTATCGACGGCGAATGGAAATTACGCAATGGTTTATCTATTGAAGATTCGAGCGATAATATCGATATCTTTTATAATAAATATTATCAAGATACTACATTGGTCATTTTTCGTACCATCTGTGAATCAGGACCATCCTTCATGAAATACACGAACGCTCAATTGTTGGATGGTGCTTGGGTGTTTCAAACGCGAACGACCGTATATTATTATTTCGATACCATAGTATACTCTATCGATACGTTAAGGATGGTCGAACAATGGCGGGGTGGACAGTGGGAAAAATATTCGATCAACAGAACACAATTGAATGATCAGCATCAAGTAGAGAAAATATCCTGGGTATCGTGGCGGGATACTTCGTGGATTCCTTGTGATGGTGGAATGTACATTTATTCCAATGATAGCCAATCAGGATATTGGTTTTTGGGAAACACGCTCACCATTCACCGCAGTATCGACAACAGCACCGCTGTTACAGAGCAACGTCCGCAGCTCCCGCACGAATTTGAACTTCGGCAGAATTATCCCAATCCGTTCAATCCCTCGACGAAGCTCGGTTTCACGCTTCAGGTTTCAGGTCTTACAACACTCAAGATCTACGATGCACTCGGCAGGGAAGTCTCCACGCTGGTGAATGAGAATCTCGTAGCGGGAGTATATCACGAACGGACATTCGATGCGTCGCATCTTGCCAGCGGCATCTATTTTGCTCGTTTGACGAGCGGCGGTCTTTCGCAGATGAAAAAAATGTCGCTAATCAAATAGAAGATCGGATAGACCCCGGTGCACTCTGCCGGGGGTGTTGATGAAATAATGGATCGGTATTGAAACCTTGTCAAGGTTTGATTCGATCATCGTAACCTTGACAAGGTTTATCATCTTCTTTGTGCCCTCCGCGACTTTGTGGTTTGCCTTTTTTTAAATCACCCGTGCCGATCCATTCTTTCCGTAACATCCGTGTTCTATTCTTTTCTTTGTGTCTTTGTGTGATTCCGCATTTACCCTTTTCATGTCATGGCATTGTTGTTGCCTGCCGTCCGGTATGAATGACGGTTGTATCCCTTCCGAAAAATCATCATCTTCATAAAAAAGGGACAGAATGTTCAGAATGTTTGGTTTTGTGTTCTTTCTTCTACAGTTCATTGCAATGGATGCTGCGGCACAAACGGTGCAGAAGGGGGATCTTTCAGCGTTCGTTGACAGTCTTATTTCAGCAATGCCTTCCGGTATCGGAACGAATGACTACCATTCTCCGTCACCGGCGCAGCGTCAGTCATTTTCCGCTGCTGCAGAATATTGTTTGAAAGGAAATCTTTCCAGCGCATCCGCCTCAGCTGCTGCATTCGGTTACCGTTGCATCACATTCACGGATACCGTTACCGCAGTGAACAGACAATATATTATCCTGCTTCGCGGAAGGGACTCGTCGAATCACTGGGGAACATTCATCTTCAATCCCGCTGCACAGCGGACTCGGCTTGTGATTCAATCTCCGCACGAACTGTTCGATACAAAGACCGGTCCGCAGGGTGCTTATGTCTTTCAGGGACTCTCCGCCCGCGCATTCTTTCTGAACGGCGCACACCGGTGCAATAACAGTGAATCCTCTTCCTGCAGCGGAACGACCACTGCCTGCGGAGCGAGCGGACCGTTCAAGATCTCCGACCAGGCGCACACCGATATCGGAACATTCCAGCTCGCCACAGCCGTGCTTCTGCAGTACCGGAATGATGCTGTGGTGGTGCAGCTGCATGGATTCGGGAAAAGCGCCGGCGATCCCGACCTGATCATGGGAAACGGAACTGCCGCCGCTCCCGCGGGTCCTGATCATGTGACCGCTTTGAAGAATGCATTGTTAATGATCGATCCGTCGCTCACATTCAAAATTGCGCATGTCGATACGGCGTGGACGGATCTGACCGGCACCACCAACACGCAGGGACGGCTTGTGAACAACAGTGCAAATCCCTGCTCAGTGAAACCTGCTGCTGCGAACGGACGGTTCCTTCATATCGAGCAGGCATATTCCGGATTGCGCGATACGAAAACAAGCTGGAAGAAGATGTCCGATGCGCTGGGAACTGTCTTTCCGGCGGATCCTCTCTCGGTGAATGAACAAGATGAAGATTTCCCCAAGGCCTTCACGCTGTTTGAATGTTATCCGAATCCGTTCAATCCGTCAACAACGGTACGATTCACGCTGCAGGTTTCAGGGCTCACTACGCTGAAGATCTACGATGCTCTCGGCAGGGAAGTATCGACACTCGTGAATGAGAATCTCGAAGCGGGATTGTATCACCAACGGACATTCGACGCATCTCATCTCGCAACCGGCAACTATTTCGCTCGGCTGACGAGCGGGGGAATATCGCAGATGAAAAAAATAGTGTTGATGAAATAATGGATTGAGGATGAAACCTTGTCAAGGTTTGGTTCGATCATCGTAACCTTGACAAGGTTTATCTTCTTCTTTGTGTTCTTTGTGCCCTCAGTGACGTTGTGTTTTTTTAAAAAACTCATCCGTCCCAATCTGTCTTTTTTACTACCCGCCGTCTGTGTTTGATATTTGTTCTGCAGGGACGGATAATTATCCGTCCCTACATTTCTTCTTCGTGTCCTCTGTGGCTTCCATATTGACGCACCTCACAAATCCCGCAATCCATATTTTCATATAGTGTCATCCGGTTCCATCATCTCTTAGGTTACGATCGGGGGAACACACCATCCCAATAATAACAGGAGAGATATGAATCGTTCGATTGTACAGTTGTTCTCAGCATTTGTTCTTCTCACGTCACTTGCATCGGCGCAATGGCTTCAGACCGGCGGACCATACGGCGCGTCCATCTACAGTCTTTCCACCACCGGCACGACCGTTGTTACTGCAACATTGTCCGGCATCTATCGCACGACGAATGATGGGGTCACATGGTCTCAGGCAAGCGGAGTTCCCCCATCTTCATATGTTATCAGTATCATTCCCGCCGGCTCATCGCTGTATGCCGGGACGAGTTCCGGTCCTTACGTCTCGACCGATAAGGGCGTTACCTGGAAAGGACTTGATTCCGCCGGACAGGTCGGCTATGTAACGGCTGCGATCGCAACAGATTCAATGCTCTTTGCCGGAACGTTCGGCGGGATGTATGCATCCGGAAACAACGGCAAGAATTGGAGTGCTAAGGATACTACAATCGCCAACCGGCAGGTGAACAGTTTCTTCGTGCTGGGGAGATCCGTATTTGCGGGGACACAGAACGGTCTCTTCCGTACAACGAACAACGGTGTGCTCTGGAAGAATGCTGACTCACTGGTAAACACCGCCGCGGTCACCGGATTCATGATGAAAGGAACAAATCTCTATGCATCGTCAAACTCCGGGGTCTTTGTATCCGCAGACAGCGGGAAGAAATGGATGCGGGTAAAAGGAGCAGCTATTCAGATCGGTGTAAATTCGCTGGCAACGGACGGCACCAATATCGTTGCAGGGACCGGTTCGAATGGTGCATACATCTCAACAGATAACGGCGACACGTGGACAAAGCTCGGAACGCTTCCATCGAGCGGAGTGAAAAGTGTAACGTACCGTGGTGTGAATCTTTTTGCCGGACATACCTGGGGTGTCTCATTCTCCGGAAATAACGGTTCCACCTGGTCCGATATGAATACCGGCATCACCGGTACTTCGGTGATCGGCATCGTCCGCATGAACGGCGAAGTGGTCGCTGTGACCGGCACCAGCGGAATATTCTCTTCTATCAATAACGGACTGACATGGAATCCCAATCCGAACAGTCTGAAAGATGTTCTCTACTACACGTATCAAACCGATACAACAACGTTCCGTCTCGGGACAAATGTCGGTGTCTACCTTTCAACGGACGGCGGTTTGACATGGAATGCCGATACTGCCGGCCTCGGATATCAGCAGGCGATCAATTCTATCGTCAAGCACGGTTCGATGTTCTGCAGCACCAATAAAGGGGTCTTTGAATATGTCGGAGCAAAGTGGACAGCGAGGGTATCGGGACTGCCGAAGAATGCTTTCGTAAATATCCTCTACTCATCCGGCAGTGCTCTGTTTGCCGCCGCAGCTGATTCCGGCATCTTCCGTACCATCGATAAAGGATTTACCTGGAGCTATGCCGGCGCAGGAATTCCTCCGACGGCGCAGGTGAACTCGTTCATTACTGTCGGGAATGTGGTCACTGTCGGAACGACTGCAGGTGCTTTCACGACCACGAACAATGGTGTGAATTGGAAGAAGGTCTCCGCCGGACTCCCCGGCGGCGGAGCCCACTCTTTCGCATCGGCGTACGGAAATCTCTTTGCCGGCACGATGGGCTCAGGAGTGTATGTGCTGAAAGCGAAGGATACGGTCTGGACACCTGTGAATACGGGCATCAGCGGACTGAACATCTATTCGCTCTATTCGGATAACACTACGCTCTTTGCCGGGACGATATCCGGAGTCTGGAGAAGACCGCTCAACGAAATGATCACCGGCGTCCGGAATCAGGCGGATGCAGTCCCCGGAGGTTTCATGCTTCTTCAGAATTATCCCAATCCGTTCAATCCGTCGACAACGCTCGGATTCACGCTGCAGGTTTCAGGATTGACAACACTCAAGATCTACGATGCACTCGGCAGAGAAGTGTTCACACTGGTGAAAGAGAATCTCGAAGCGGGGGTGTATCACGAACGCACATTTGATGCGTCGCATCTTGCCAGCGGTATCTATTTTGCGCGGCTGACGAGCGGTGGAGTATCGCAGATGAAAAAAATGTCGCTGATCAAATAGAAGATCGGATAGACCCCGGTGAACTCTGCCGGGGGTGTTGATGAAATAAGTGAAACGAACAAGCCCCGTCGTTCTTTGACGGGGTCGCTGATCAAATAATATATTTAGGATGTGCCACTCACTTTATAAGTGCACGGCACATTTATTTTTACGATTACCCGGGACGGACAATTGTCCGTCCCTACATTTCTTCTTTGTGTTCTTCGCGGTCTTTGTGTCTTAGTGTTTTTCTTTTTTAAGAAGATCATCCGTTCTGATCTATTCTTTCCGTGTCATCCGTGTCCCATTTAAGCGCATCGACAGCGGGTACGGATAACATCCGGACCTACATTTATACTTCGTGCTCTTTGTGTCTTAGTGTTTTTCTTTTTAAAGAAGATCATCCGTACCG
>JBMOHT010000030.1:0-29207 GCA_049317705.1 Bacteroidota bacterium
TATTGATCAATACTTCTTTATTTGTATTCCGGACGTTAAATATCAGCCCCTTTTCCCTTGCCAGAGGATAAATAATTTCCTTCACTTCACCAATAAGACCATTCAGCATAAAAACATCACTCTTAACTTCAACATTACCCGATTCGAATTTAGAAAATTCAAGTATATTATTAACAATTTTAAATAACGGCTTACCTTTCGTATTTAGCTTCTTACCGCCAAATTGCGTTAAATCAACATCGCTATTTTCATCAAAGACATCAGCCAAACAATCGGACCTCCAGAATGGATAGGCACCAGGACCGATTTCCAATACAATATCGCTATCCTTAATGTTCATTAAATGTGGGAAAAACATATTCTCAACCTAGTTTTTAGTAAACATAAATAAACCAATGGAAAACCCTTTGCTTTTTTTATACTCTGCCTCATACTTATCGTCATTTATATACTTTTCTTCAATCAATGAACAGCCGTTGAATAAATTTTTAATGTACGCTTGTTCAAAAGCACGATGCCCATTAAAGTATACTTTATTTTTATCTTCAATTGGAACGGAAAAGTATATGCTGCCACCAGGCTTGGTTACTCGTATTAATTCTGAAATCGCTTTTTCGCTTCCAAATTGATCCAGTGGATCTCCATATCTTCCAAGCCCTATATGCTCTACTACACAAAGCGATGATATTGATTCAATTGTGTTTGATTCAAAAGGCAATTGTGTGATACTGCCTTTCTCAAAAAAGAGATCATTTAATTTTAGTTCAATAGGACGAATATCAACCATTGTGATTGGAACAAATTGCGATAGAATCCCTATGGTCTTAGCAGAACTTCCAACATCATAATGATGGCCTGGCTTAGTTTGAAATATTTTTTGTGCTGCCCAACAATCCTGATAAAAATAGACTGGATCTAACGGCGTAATACTTGTTTTATCACTTAATAATGGAAGCAAATCATATAATGATGCAGAGAAATTAATATTACGGTTCAAAGATTGATATCGTATATATTCAATACTGAACACTACTAATTTTTGAATAATTAAAAATATATTAAAACCAAATTGATCTTTCAGCAATAGAGAAAAACGATATAACATTTTAAGGAATTTCATAATCAATCTATCTATCCGACAATCTAAATTTATAAAATGTAAAAATCCCATTCATCATTGCTCTAAAATTATTGTGTGTAGATCGCGATAATCCGTCTATCGCAAATATGGTAACAATAAATCCTATATGTGTAGCAATGATTGAGCCATAAACACCGTATCTTTGGATCAAGATATAATTTGCAATAACGCTTACTGTTACACCGGCTACAGAACAAATAAGTGCATGCCGAAAAAGATTTTCCGTTGAGATGAAAATACTTCTCGCTACTCCATAAAATGCGTAAAAACGAGTCCATATGAGAAACATTAGCAGCGTAGCTGAACTTGCATATTTAGCGCCATAAAGAATGGAAACAATTTGTTTACTCATTAATGCTATCGGTAGACACATTATAAATGAAATGATGAACATCAACCGATAAAGATTCGTAAGCCGCCGATAATATTCTTTCTCGCTCCATTCTTTTGTTTGAACGATCACAGGGAAGACCGAACTCATAATGATCATAGGGATAAAACTCAGCGGCTCTGAGATTTTTTGTGCCGCAGCATAAAATCCGACATCGGCATTGGTTAGATACTGTCCGATCATGACCTGGTCGATCCTAGACTGCATGAATACCGCAAGATCAGAGATAACGATAGGCCAGCTGTTGATGATCAAGCTTTTTGCGCGCTGAAACGTGAAGTGCCAATCCCACACACTGTTCCCCCGCAAACGATACATCAGCACCATTCCAACAGCAGAGATCATCAATTCCAACGACGTGATGATCACAAAAATGAGAATCGGTGCTTGAAACAATATGGCAATGATTTTGATTGCGCTGGCCGCAAAAAATGCGGTATTCTTTGCATACACAGTGAACTTCGATTGAACCTGCGACTGAAACCAGTAATCGACCACATCGAAGGATTGGAAGATCATTCCAGCCGATAGTATGAAGACCAATAACCTTGTATAACCATCATTTGCTCTCACCAAAAAAATCGCGGTTGAAGCAAATATTAATGCCAGGAATGCACCTGCTAACCGTAATGCAAAGGAAGATCCCAAAATCTCATCTTTATCTTCAGGATTCCTCACAATATCACGGATCACAATAGCATCCATTCCCAGCACTGCAAGCGGGGAGAACATACCGACAAATGCTACTGCATAACTCAAAATGCCATTTTGTTCGGGACCTAAATATCTAATGATCCACGCATTGACAAAAACAGCACCAAAAAGCCGCACAACCCTATCAATAGATAACCATGTAAGATTATTAATGGTCTTTTTTAATGTGGGTGAAAAATTAAACAACGGAATAATGATCCTTGTAAATGGAATATTTTTTGCGGCAAATTCGTCTCAGTTAGACGTTTTTTTATTTCTCCTTGCCATTGTAATCCCAAAATATCCCAGGCCACCGAGAATCAGTAAATTGATCCATAAACTTAGATTTTTCCCGAAATAAAATCCGTTCGGTTCGAAGGACATCGTCACTTTGTGCTCACCCTGCGGCACAATAATACCCCGAAACATATAATTCAATCGATGAATGGCAGTTTCGTTTCCGTCAACATACGCTTTCCAACCCACAGGGTACCAGGATTCACTTAAAAAGAGAAGATTGTTGCCGGTTGCATTTACTTTAAGTTCAAGATCTTGAATCCCTAAATGCGTGTATTCTGCTTTTGCTCCTGCTTTAGGTGCATCGACTTTGATCTTTGGATCATCAAGCATATACGCCACATCTTTAGGATCAAATCTCATTTCTTTGATATTATTCAATACATTCAAACCGGATGTGACCTCGTATCGGTTGACAAAAAATGCTCGCGGCAATTCAGCGCGGTTATAAAGGACATATTTTTGATCCGATGCATGGATCGGAAAAATTACTTGATTCGAATCCGGTCGATCGGAAAGAATATATTTTACGTTCATCAAGCCCCACAACAACGGATTTCCCAATCCTACAACATCGAACATATCCTGTGTCTGTCTCATTTTGGCACCTTGATATCCATACGCACTTTGTATACGCCAATATGCAAGAGTATTATTGTACGGCGGCTGCCCCTGTTCAAATTCCAGTGTTCGATAATATGACGTATCCTGCTGAATAAATCGCACATATCCGGGTGCAGCAAACATTGCCTGCGACTCTTTATGCGGCTGCGGATCCATCGGCTTATAATTTACAGACCATAGGTCGACCAACACAGCAATGACCAATATGACGATCAATACATTCGACTTGATCTTCCCTTCCCAAAAAAGATAGAATGCAACAGCGACAAAAGATATCATCGTAAATCCGAAGATAATATCCTTTGCAACCATAGAGTTGATATATTTATAGAGTTCCGTGGCTGCATTTTGATTGCTGACTTTGGCCATCACCACATCAATTGGCACCATCGCTTGATATAGTGAAAGAAAAATATCTTTAGCAACCACTGATATAACTAAACACGCCCCTGCCGCATACATTCCATACTGCCAAAGTTTCTTTGTTTTTACACTCTTTAAGAAATTATCCTCCAACAATGATTTGACACCATACCCCGCCGCTATAGGAATAAATATCTGCACTAGAATAAGGATCATGGATGGAATTCGGAACTTATTGAACATCGGAAAATAATAGAACATAGGATTGAAAAACACCGGAAGCTCTTTGCCGAAAGATATCACGAGTGAGATAAAAGTGATCAAACTAACGAATTGAACAAACGGATCCTTTCTATTCCTCCAAAATCCAATGGCGGCAAGAAACAGAATGATCACACCCATGTATTGCGGAGCATCGGTAAAGGTTTGTGATCCGATATACGTATTTAATTGCTGAACCTTATTATCACTGAATACACCTTGATATTCATGATTGCCAAAACCATAAGCGAAAGGAATGACAAATGTCAACATTTCGCCGGGAGGAAACGACCACTGAGTAGCGTAACCGTAGTCAAGCCCTCCATTATTATTTGCCTGTCCATTAAGTGCCGGATTCGTATTATTCAGAATCGGATCAGCGCCACGGGTAGAATATTTTGAATACTCCCAAATTGACAAATACTGATCTCCCGTCATAGCAAATGCAATACATGTTGCTGCGGTAAGGACCATTCCCGATCGTACTACACCTATCCAATTGTCTTTTTTTAATATGGCGCGGATGAAGAAAAAGACATAATACACTAGGAATGCAAAATAACAGTAGAAGATCATCTGAATATGACCCGGAAGGAGCATGAAGTGAATCAATAGAACAAGCAGCAGAGAGAGTGCGATGTCAAATTTTTCACGGATTCTTTCAATGATCAAAAATATAAAAGGGAAAAAAGCTATAACTGGAACTTTGGTCATATGACCAACCATAACCAGAATAACGATGAAGGTTGAGTGCATTACCGCCAGGGAAGAGATCAAAGCGGCAACCTTATTCTTAAGTTTATCATAAACAAAACAATAAATTCCAATTCCCAGCAGGAAATAATAGAACAACTCCCAGCCGACCTCAGGATTATTCAGCAATAATGCGAATAGTTTTGATGCTCGATTTAAGATCAGTGCAGAGACATCAAAATATCGTTCACCGTGGACCGTTAAACTTGCATACCCAGGCATTCCACAAAATATATAGGGATTCCACAAAGGAAAAACTCCCTGTTGTTCTGCGTCTCCCACTAACGTTTGAAAACTTTTAGAAGCAATATTGTCGGCCGCCACAAAAACCTTGCCGTCCAGAATAACTCCATTAAAGAAAACGATCAAAGAAATGAAGATCACTGCAATCGATGCAAAGTGTTGATACTTCAACGGAATAATCGGATTTCCTGTGATTTGGGTAGATTTTTTTTCTTTCTTTGCGTTTGCCATAATAAGACCCGAGAATAAATAGAAATATCAAAACATTTATTAAAAATAGGATAAAAACGGCATAGTTACAAAAACAAAAAACCCTCGAAAAACTGCTCGAGGGTTAAAAAAAATTATGTTAATGACCTTACTGATATAAAAAGCCAATCTTCCATTCATTATTTTCACAAATGCCAGTATAATAAATCCTAATTTTCCCAAGAATATTTGTGGCATAAGGATACAATATTCCATTCAAAGCCCAATTTTTATCGGTTAGTTTTTTATTAAAAAACGGGTTCGTGGATTGTTTAGTCCAAATAATTCCATCATTGGATTCAGCCATTCCAAAAGCGATGCTTGAATTTGAACCATTGTTCATGTACACCATGAAATACTTTTCATTGATCTTCATCACCGAGGGGAAAGTGATATTTCCTGTTTCCCACACCTGAGTAGGAGATAAAATCGGATTTGATGAATACCTTGTCCATTTGACACCATCCAATGACGTTGCTAAACCTATATTTCCATTTGTACAATAATACATGTAAAATTTATTATTAATAAATTTTACATCTGATGCCACCAAATTGCCTTCCCAGTTTAAGCTATCCGACAATACTGGATTGGGGAATTTAGTCCATGTTTTCCCGTTAATTGACATCGCCAATCCAATCCTAAAATGCTTACTAGATGCATCATATCCTTGATATAACATATAGTATTTGTCTTCATTTTTAAATACGGGTCCTGGACCAACTCCACCATCATCCCAGCTTCCAATTTGTCCAGCTTTTAATATTGGCAGAGAATCAATTCTGTACCATTTCAACCCGTCTTGAGATTCGGCGTAACTAACCGGGCTTGGAAACGAATAATCAAGAAAATACATTCGATATATACCATTATCGTATAATATTTTGGGCTGCCCAACTCCACCCCAATCAATATTTCCTCCTGTCCTAACCAGTATCGGATTATTTGGAGAATCTTTCCAGGTGACGACATTATTATTCCAGGTTATATTGATTTGAACCGTTCCTACCCCACTAATGACTGGCGCTAAGACAAGATTAATTTGTGAGACAAAATTCTCATAAACAGTTACTTCAGATTTACCGGCATATAAAATTTTCCCGCTGTCATTTTTGGCTTCCACCTGAATCGACCATGTGCCCACCTCTACTTGATCGAACATCATTATATTACCGGTATCCTGCTGAATGTTGACTATTTTTTGCTTGGAAGTAAAATTTGATCTGGAAAGGGTTGCCGTCAAGATCTTGACATCGATGGGCGCATTGGCTTTATCAAACGAAAAAAGAACACGACCGGAGGTATTTTGTCCGGTCACATTAGTTGTTTGTGAATTCTCCTTACACCCTATTAAACTCAAAGAAAGAATAATCGCAATCGTAAATATAGATTTCATTTTAACCTCATTTTCGATTAGTGATGATCATAACTATCGGTAGTATGCAATGATTAATTGTTCAATCCCTTCAATTCATACTATATTATTCTCATAGTATGAATTTCAACCTTTTGATACAATCACGTAAACACGTATTTTTAGAATCGTTAAAATATGCTATTATTTATAGGATTTCATTGATAATCCCTGCTTTCATGAGTATATTTTGCTGATAAAGAGGTGTAATTCTTGAAAAAACGTAGATTATTTTTGATTTTTTTTTCCCTTACCTGCTCATTTCTTCTTTGGATTGCAATCAATCTTAACAACCAATTTCAGGTGAGCATCAATATCCCTATAAGGGTGCAGAATCTTGCCTCGGACCAAGCAATCGCATCTCCGTTACCGAAAAATCTTATTGTTGCAATAAAAGGTCCCGGTTGGCAGATCATTAACACTACTTTTTTTCATTCACCAAGATTTATTATAGATTTTAATGATCTCCATAAACGCGGAATGATCTACACCTCAAAAGAATTAATGGATCATTCGAATTTAGGCCGATCTGTTACTATCCTAGCTTCGTATCCAGAAAAGATAGAACTTCGTTTAGAAGAAAGAATTTCCAGGAATATTCCCATCAAACCGATAGTCGATGTAGCATTCCGGGATGGATTCGGAATTGTCGGCAGCATACGCATCAAACCGGAAAGTGTAACAGTTACCGGAGCCCGCTCATTGATCAACAATTTTCACGAATGGCACACTAATAAGATCACATTGAGAGATCTCAATATGTCGATTTCAATAGTCGGCAATTTAGAGGATACTCTAAATTTTGAATTGTCCCGATCTATAACATCCGCCGCAATATATTTCGATGTCCAGCCAATAGCTGAACGGACCATCAGTGATATTCCAATTGAGATCGTTCAGGTACCGGACAATAAACAAGTGGTATTGATCCCGCCAAAAACTGCAATTATCATCCGCTCGGGTGTCAATAATATTGCAAATCTTTCATCAAAGGATTTTCATGCATTTATCGATTACAGGACCATTCTTCTAGATACCAGTGGAATGGTTCAGCCATCAATATTAGGACCTGAAAACGTCAAGATCGTACAGCAACGTCCGGATAGAATTCAATACGTCGTCAGGAAATAAAAAAGCCTCCAATTTCTTGGAGGCTTTTTTTTAACTGTTCGCGCTTTACATCAGAATGAACGATTCAGACGAAAGAATATAGACACCGGCGCCTGCTTATCGGTCCTCCATGCAAAACCCAATCGTGCATCACCGTCATGCCAGGCGATCGCAAATCCATAATCTGATTTGAACTGAGCTGCTCTGAGGGAATTAAAACCTTCATAGACCGCCCATTTTGTATTGACTGATGCAACTGCACCGGCATCACCGAATGCTATCAAATTCAAACTGTTGGGCCAAAAGAAGATTTCATCAATAATATCACTGCTGACTCTGTACTCAAGATTTGTCAGTACCATTCGATTGCCGGAAAATTCTTTAAATCCGAATGCGGGGATGGTATTCGCACCACCCAATTCGAAATTCTTCTGTGCTATTGGACTCCCCTCCAATGCCCCGACCCGGATACGGAGATTTATCTGATCATCATCCGACAATGGCTGAAATCTGCGAATATCGATCAACGCTTGAGTAAAATCAAAATCGCCTCCTAATCCTTTCCCGCCATATTCTCCCCGTACAAAAAGATTCCATCCTTCGGAATGATACCGATACTTCTCAATAGTGCTCAATCCGCCGGCAACCGAGAAACTTTTCATCTTTCCGTCACTGACCGATGGATTTGAGCGGAATGAATTCCCTCCGAACAGGGCCCACGTGGCTTTATTATCCAAGGAAGCATAGCGATCATCATTGTACCGAACATCGATCATGGTTGTTATATAGCCATCTTTGGAATAGCGTGCCGTATGCACAGAATATCCCTCACGCTGATAATAATCCTTGAAGTCTTCATGAAAGAACAGGGCTGCTAAATTGTTTTCCGAAAGATTCATTATCCAATCATCTTTTGAATCTGTTGTACTGTGGACCTCACCACCGGCTTCATAGAGAATATCATCTGAAACAGCGAATTGCCGGTCGAGCCCCAACTGAAGTCTCCATTTGTGTGATGAAAATCCGTATCCAAATGATCCTGCGCCTGAAACTGATTTACTTCCATCCCAGTAGACCTTTTTTTCGGTACCAAAACCCAGAAACAACCCTTCTACCCTGTTATATCTGAAGAGAACATTGTCATCTAAAATATCATCATCATTCCAAAAATATGGCTTGAAAGAATACGTATATTTGGTTCGATTGATATTACGTCTGCCATGTTTTTTCACGGTGGAACCCGCGGATTGCTCAGTAAATCCTTCCACGAAGGAACCATTCTCCTTGATGATCTTTCCATTCATCGCACGAACATTCCCCATGACTTTCGAAGATGATCTCAGATCAATATCTCCGTTGATCACCAGAATGCTGCCAAGAACTGTTCCGTAAACAGTTAAATTCCCGTTCTTGATCAAAAGATCGGTCTGGATCGAATCATTCAGTGCGATCTCTGTGTTACCGTTAAATGTCACGGCATCGATCGCAGTCGCTGACTTCTTCTCGTCCTCAGTAAAATTATCGGAGTCGCTGTACTGCTGACGTGATTCGAACATTCTACTCACTCCAATTTCAACATTGTTGACCAAACCGTCTACAAATTCCTCGAAATTGTCTGAAGTTTGTTCAACCCTTGATTCAAAGCTATCATCTGTAGTTGGTGATTTCTGTGCTTCAGCCAAGGTTGAACAGATAATCAATGAAATAAGAATTGGCAAAGATGTAAACCAGCGACCCATAGTATTTTCTCCAATTTTTGATATCACTTCATTACGTTCGTCCGTAATGGAAAGTTACGGAATATCAAAGCTTCATCCTTTGATAAATCATCGAAATTACGTAATTTTCAAGTAATTATGAGACTCTGTATCAACATCGACCATATTGCGACACTTCGCAACGCCCGGGGAGGGAGTGATCCCGATCCGATAACGGCAGCTGATCTCTGCGAAAAGGCAGGTGTGGACGGAATTGTTGTTCACCTTCGTGAAGACCGCCGTCACATCAAAGACCATGATGTACGGAAACTTCGTGAGACTGTCACTACTAAATTGGATCTGGAAATGGGTGCTTCAGATGAGATCATCGGCATCGCGTTGGAGATCGGTCCCGATCTCGTTACCTTGGTCCCGGAAAAGCGAAAGGAACTTACAACTGAGGGTGGACTTGATGTACTCGGACAGAAATCACGACTACACGAGGTGATCAAAAGATTTCATGGAAAGAGTATCCCGGTGAGTTTGTTCGTAGATCCCATGAAGGCGCAGATCGAAACATCTAAAGAGATCGGTGCCAATATGATCGAGATCCACACCGGCGAATATTCCGAAGCAACAGAACCGACTGCCATTCAACGCCATCTTCAAGAGATAATCGCCGCCGCACAATTCGGCAAATCGATCGGACTGGAAGTGAATGCGGGACACGGACTGAACTATAGCAATGTTGCACCGGTTTCCGCAATACAGCAGATCGATGAAATGAGTATCGGTCATTCGATCATTTCACGGGCTGCCTTCGTCGGCTTGGAACAGGCCGTCAAAGAAATGCTGATCTTGGTACGATAAAGTAAAAAACCGCTTTCGCGGTTCTTTACTTACTGTTCCATAAATCCGAGTCTCCGTATATCATCACGAAGTTTTGCGGCCTTCTCATAATCTTCTTTTTCGATCGCTTCTTTCAATGAGGTCTGCAGCTGTTCAAGTCTGGTCAGAGGTTTTTTTATCTCTTCTTCTGATTCTTCTTTGACGGCTTCTTCAACGGCATCATCTTCATCTTCCGAGACAACACCAGCTTCATTCAGCACCTCTTCACCGACAAAGATCGGTGCTCCATAACGCACTGCCAATGCAATAGCATCACTCGGCCGGGAATCGATCTCCTGGGTGTCACTCAGTCCTTCGATCGTAAGTTTTGCATAGAACGTTCCGTCGCGAAGTTCGCTGATGCAGACCTCATTCAGAGAAACAGCGAATGTATCAATGATATTCCGCATCAGATCATGCGTCAACGGCCGGGGCGGTTTCATCCCCTCCAGTTCAAGTGCGATGGATTGCGCTTCGAATGCACCGATGATTATCGGCAGCTTACGTTTCCCATTCGTCTCTTTTAATATCAACGCATATGCACCGGCGCTTGACGGGCTCGTCGATAATCCGAGGATGTCTACTTGAACTTTCTCCACAGTGAGTCTCCTAATTCATCGTTACAGCAAGTATATCAATATACAGCACGATAGACAGTTCTTTGGATCACTTGCCAAGTAGTTTCTTTACTTCGGCAGTCAATGCCGGAAGGACTTCAAATGCATCCCCAATGATACCATAATCGGCTACTGAGAAGATCGGTGCATCTTTATCTTTATTGACGGCAACAATATATTTTGATGATGACATACCTGCTAAATGCTGAACCGCTCCGGAAATTCCCACTGCAATATAGAGTGAAGGAGAGACGGTTTTCCCGGTCTGACCAACCTGCTCATCATGCGTCCGCCAGCCAGCATCGACCACTGCGCGTGAAGCACCGACTGCGGCTCCGAGAGTCCCAGCAAGATCCTCGATCAGAGTGAAGTATTCTGGACCTTTCATTCCTCTTCCGCCGGAGACGATAATATCCGCTTCAGCGACATCTTTTTTACCGCTGGAAGTCTTTACTTCAGTCACTTTAGATGCGAAATCAGCATCATTCAATTCAACCTTCCTGTTTTCAACCGGTGCCGCTACACCCGTAGAGTTTCCTGCAGTAAATACGTTCGGACGCAATGTAAAAACCTTCACGGGAGTATTCACTGATACTTCGACGATCCCTTTTCCTGCGAATACCGGCCGTAACGCCTTTACCGAACCACCATCCATTTTCAACGCAGTGCATGAAGCGGCTAATCCGGCTTCAAGTTTTACGGAGACACGAGGTGCGACGTCTTTCCCCATTTCGCTGGCAGGGATCAGGACGACCTCAGCATTTTCATCCTTCGCCGTTTTTGCTATGATCTTTGAATACGCAGTGGTTGAATACAATTCAAGACGGGAATCTTCAACAACAATGACTTTGGCTGCACCAAATCCACCCAACTGCGCGGCAATAGATGCCACATTATTCCCAACCACCAGTGCAATAACTTCACCGTTAGTCTGATCTGCTATTGTCCTCGCAGCCTTTACAACTTCAAATGCAGTCTTCTTGAACTGCCCGTTACGCTGTTCTGCAAATGCTAAAATTTTCATAGGATATTTTTCCGATAAATTCTTAAATGACTTTTGCTTCTTCGTGAAGCAAACGGACCAGTTCAGCCGCAGCTGAAGCATCGGTGCCGACGATCTTACCCTGAGCTTTGGCGGGCGGCTTGCTCATGGACAACACATCAACACGTGAAGCGACAACCGAAGGTGCCTTCTCTTCGATCGGTTTTCGTTTCGCATCCATGATCCCTTTCAACGAAGGATACCGCGGTTCGTTCAATCCTTTTTGAGCAGTGATCACCACCGGAAGCACAGCGTGCACGATCTCATGCCCCCCTTCGATCTCGCGTTCGGCGATGACCTCGGTTCCTTTGATCTCCAATTTTACTACGACAGATATTGACGGGATCCCAAGCAATTCAGCAACGAGTCCGCCGACCTGAGCATCATCATAATCGATCGATTGTTTACCGCAGAAAATTATATCAGCGGCATATTCCTTTGCATACTCCGCAAGTGCATGTGCCACTGCAAACGAGTCACGAAGCGAGCCGTCTTTCAGCAGCACTGCTTTATCACATCCCATCGCAAGCGCTTTTCGGATGGTCTCCTTATTCGATTCTCCTCCAAGCGATACAACGACAACTTCGCCGCCCATGAGCTGCTTTGTTTTCAATGCTTCTTCCACACCAATTTCATCGTATGGACTCAGCATAAAGTTGACACCAGCCGGGTCAATGGATTTTCCGTCAGATCCGATCTTCACTTTCGTTTCGGTATCGGGAACATGGTTGACAAATACTAATATCTTCATTGAACTCCCAAAATTTAAAGAACCGCACCGTTGCACGGATCTTCGTTACACATGTTTTTTTAGTGCAGCAATGAATGCCCGATTCTCCGCTTCAGTTCCTGCATTCACTCGCAATGTCTGAGCCAGCATAGGATATGAGCCGACATCACGGATCAACACATTCTCGGAAAGCAGATTTTCGAACAATATTTTTGAATTCTTTTGTACTTGAAAGATAAGGAAATTTGTCTGTGAAGAAAAGACTTTGACGCTGTCTATCGTCTTCAACTCTTCATATAGGATGTTTTTCTGCTGTTTAACGTATTGAATTCTTCCCGAAATCAAATCTTTTCTCTGCATCACTTTGATCGCAACGGCAGATGAAAAATTATTAACAGTGAACGGGATCTTCGGCTTCAAGAGTACGGCGCATAAGGCCGGCCGGGCAATAAGATACCCTATCCGCAATCCGGCGAGCGAAAATGCTTTGGAAAAAGTACGCAAGATGATCAGTCTGTCGTATTTCTTGAGCAGTGAAAGGACGGAAGGCTGGTCTGCAAATTCGATATATGCTTCATCGACAAGAATGATGGCATCCGTTCCGACCATGATCCGCTCTACATCAATCAAGGACAAAATCTGACCGGTTGGACTGTTGGGTGAATTCAAAATAATCAGTGATGGCTTCTGTTCCTGCGCCGTCCGAATTATAGCATCAACATCAAATGAAAGGTCGGACCGTGCGGGCACTTCGATCAATTCACCTTCGAGAACTTTAACGATCTTCTCGTAAAGGAAGAATGTCGGGACAGGAATGAGCACCTTGGTCCCTTTTGAAACGATCGCCATGAGAATGGAATACATCAATTCATTCGATCCATTCGCGGCAATGATGCTCTCCATCGGAACATTCAGATCGATGGACAATGATTCTATCAATTGAGAAGGAAATACATCAGGATACCGATTCCATGGTAAACGCATGAACTCTTCGGTCAATTCACGTTTCAGGTCTTCCGGAAGATCGAACGGATTCTCATTCTGATTCAGTTTGATAAGGTCCGGAGAGAGTGGCTTACTTTTAACAGAATACGCCTCCAACTGCTGCACGGAATGCTTGATATGTTTTAGGAATGACATGAAGGACTATTTGGAATGTTTTCGTAACCTTAACGAGAGTGCGTGAGCCGTGAGTCCTTCTCGTTCAGCAAAAAGTGCTACATCGTCTGCTACGTCGACCATTCGCGACCGGGAATAACTGATCACGCTCGATTTTTTTATAAAATCATCAACGGACAGCGGTGAAGAGAATCGTGCAGTTCCCTCGGTTGGAAGCACATGGTTAGGACCGGCGAAATAGTCTCCAATAGCTACGGGTGAGTAATTCCCCAGGAAGATCGAGCCTGCGTGAATGATCTTTTTCAGTACATCTTCATCCTTCGTGGTGATGATCTCAAGATGTTCCGGTGCCAGCATATTGGTGACATCAATACCCTGCTGGAGTGATGCAACCAGATAGATCCTTCCTTGATTCTTCAATGCGATCTCCAGGATATTCTTCCTTGGAAGATCGTTCAACAGACGCATCACTTCTTTATTGACCTTTACTGCAAGCGATCTGCTGGGAGTCACCAGGATCGGCACAGCCCGTTCGTCATGCTCAGCTTGCGCAAGAAGATCCGACGCGATGAATGTCGGGTTCGCCGAATTATCAGCGAGAACAACGACCTCGCTCGGACCGGCGAAACTATCGATACCGACAATGCCATACACCATTTTTTTTGCCGTCGCTACGAAGATATTTCCCGGACCAACGATCTTGTCAACCGCAGGGATCGTTTCTGTTCCATATGCCAATGCTGCAACCGCTTGAGCACCGCCGACGCGATACACATTCTCAACACCAAGCAGAGAAGCGGCCAGCAAGACATCCCGATGTATGTTCCCGTCCTTATCGGGCGGCGAGACAAGGTGGATCTCTTTCACCCCTGCTACTTGTGCCGGAATGACATTCATTAAGACCGTAGACGGATAGGCAGCTTTGCCGCCGGGAACATACACGCCTGCACGCTGAATAGGTCGATACAATTGGCGGAGACGCGAATTATTCTCTTCCGTCAGCGAGAATGGATTTCGGACTTGAGCTTTATGGAATCGTTTGATATTCTCTGCCGCCTTTTTCATAACGGCGACGAACTTTTTATCCGCACGTCTCCCGGCGTCGAGTATCTCGTCCCGGGAGACTTTGATCGAATTCACTTTTGCACCGTCAAATTTCCGGGAAAAATACCGAAGCGCATCATCGCCGTCTTTCCGCACACGCTGAATGATCGCCGCGACAGATTTTTCAACGGCAGCATTACCGGACCCACCAGAGGCTATTCTCAGTGTCCCGAATTTCTTTTTCCGTATATCAACGATCTTCATCATATGTAATAATATAATAAAAAAGGAAACCGTTTTCCCGGTTTCCTCTGCATTATTCATTTACATTTCACAAAACGATCGCTGCGGCTATTTTCCTGCGAGCAATTCGTCGATCTTCGATGTCACTTCTTTTTCCGTCGGCTTTACTTTTGACGCATATTTTGCGGCGACATTCCCGTTCTTATCAATAATGAACTTTGTAAAATTCCACGCGATATCTTCCTTGAACTGCGTGCTGGTCGTGAGATATTTATAGAGCGGATGGATATCATCCCCTTTCACACTGATCTTACTGAACATCGGAAATGATACGCCGTAATTCCGTTCGCAGAATACCGCGATATCCTTATCTGTACCGGGTTCCTGTTTACCAAAATTGTTTGCCGGGAAACCAATGATGACGAATCCTTTATCTTTGAATTGTTTATAGAGTGTCTCGAGATCCTTATATTGCGGTGTGTAACCGCAGAATGATGCGGTGTTCACCACCATCACGACCTTACCTTTGTATTCAGCCAATGATCTGTCTTTGCCTTCAAGAGTTTTCATTGTAAAACCATAGAACGGTGCTTCTGTCATTTTTTTACTCTCCTGTGCAGTAACCAATGTCAACATGAACACCGATACCGCGGTCATTAGAATGATGGTTTTCATTGTGTGTCCTTCCTTAATTAACGTGCTATTATCCTAACAGTAAGATAACGAGAAATGTTTCGTGAATGGGGAAGAATCTAGAATAACAATGAACTAATTTTCAATGATCTCTCGTCCCCGTTCAGCAATGTGCGTATGTGGGGTATTCTTCATTTCGGACGAAAAAAAAGGTCCCTGAAATACTCTTTCAGGGACCATGTATCTCTTACCGTATTTCCGACCAGATCAGTAGCGATAGTATTCCGGTTTGAACGGACCTGCGACCGGTACACCGATATACTCTGCCTGCTCCTCTGTAAGAACATCGAGCTCAACGCCGATCTTCTTCAAATGGAGGCGTGCTACTTTCTCATCCAGATGCTTCGGAAGCATGTAGACCTTCTTCTCATACTTATCCGCATTGTTCCACAGTTCCAGTTGTGCCAGCACCTGATTGGTGAAGGAGTTGGACATAACAAATGAAGGATGACCCATTGCGCATCCGAGATTGACGAGACGGCCTTCAGCCAAAATGATGACATCTTTTCCGTCGATCGAATATTTATCGACCTGCGGTTTGATGGTATCTTTCGTCTTGCCGTAATTCGCATTCAGCCATGCCATATCGATCTCGATATCGAAGTGACCAATATTGCAGACGATCGCATTATGCTTCATCGATTTGAAATGCTTTCCGGTGATAATGTTCTTGTTCCCGGTGGTCGTTACGACGATATCAGCTTCTTTCACCGCTTCATCCATCCGTTTCACTTCGTACCCTTCCATCGCTGCCTGAAGAGCGCAGATAGGATCGACCTCGGTGACGATCACGCGCACTTTTGCATCGCGCAGTGAATCCGCCGAACCTTTGCCGACATCACCGAATCCGGCAACGACCGCAACTTTACCGGCCAGCATCAGATCGGTCGCACGGCGGATAGCATCCACCAATGATTCACGGCAGCCGTATTTATTGTCGAATTTCGATTTTGTGACAGAATCGTTCACATTGATCGCGGGCATCAGAAGCGTTCCGTTCTTCATCCGTTCGTAAAGACGGTGAACACCGGTGGTCGTTTCCTCGGAGAGACCTTTGATCCCTGCTGAAAGCTCAGGATATTTGTCGAACACCATGTTCGTCAGATCGCCGCCGTCATCAAGGATCATGTTCAACGGTTCGCCATCTTTGAATGCGAACAGTGTCTGCTCGATGCACCAGTCGAATTCTTCTGCGGACATCTCTTTCCATGCATAGACCGGAATACCGGCAGCAGCTATGGCTGCAGCAGCATGATCCTGTGTGGAGAAGATATTGCACGATGACCAGGAGACTTCAGCTCCGAGATCGACCAATGTTTCGATCAGCACCGCCGTCTGAATGGTCATATGCAGACAGCCTGCGATACGTGCACCCTTCAGAGGATTCTTTCCTTTGAACTCTTCACGAAGAGCCATCAAACCCGGCATCTCGTCTTCAGCCAGTTTCACTTCTTTGCGGCCCCATGTTGCGAGGGACATATCTTTCACTTTATACGGAAGCGACGGCTTCGTGATCTTCTTTGCCACTGCTTCATCCAATACTGCGCTCATTATTGCTCCTTTTGATTATTAATAACCTTACGGGGTTAGTGTATTTTAAAAAATCTTACTTTGCTGCCTTCTTTAACGTTGAGACCAGGTCCAATTGTTCCCATGAGAATTCATTCCGGCCGAAATGACCGTATGCCGCCGAATTCTTGTAGATCGGACGGAGAAGATTCAAACGTTTGATGATGCCGCGCGGGGTCATATCGACATTTTTGACGAGGATCTTCGAGATCTCACTGTCCGGCATCACGCCGGTGCCGAAAGTCTGCACATAGATAGAGACCGGTTCTGCAACACCGATCGCATATGCGACCTGGATCTGGCATTCTTCTGCAAGACCTGCAGCAACAACGTTCTTTGCAAGATGGCGTGTTGCGTAGGCAGCACTGCGGTCAACTTTGGACGGATCCTTACCCGAGAATGCTCCGCCGCCGTGCGGTGCGCGTCCACCGTAGGTATCAACGATGATCTTACGTCCTGTCAAACCGCTGTCTCCGTGCGGTCCGCCGATAACGAAATTACCGGTCGGGTTGACATAATATTTTGTTTTCTTATCAAGCAGACGTGCCGGGATCACTTTTTTGATGACGTTATTGATCACATCATCTTTGATCCTCTTCTGTGAAACGGTCGGATCGTGCTGCGTGGAGATGACAACAGCATCAACGCGGACCGGTTTGCGTCCGTCGTATTCGATCGTGACCTGGGATTTTGCATCCGGACGAAGATACGGCATCAATTTATTGTTCTTCTTGCGGATGTCGGCAAGTTTCTTCACCAACTGGTGGGAATACATGATAGCTGCCGGCATGAGTTCGGGAGTTTCACTATTCGCATAACCGAACATCATCCCCTGATCACCGGCACCGCCCGTATTCACGCCCATAGCGATATCGGCAGATTGCGAATGGATCGCATTCAGGATCCCGCATGATTCCGCATCGAATTTATATTCTGCTTTATTGTATCCGATCTCTTTGATGGTTCCGCGCACAACCTCATGGATGTCGATATATGCATTCGTGGTCACTTCACCGGCGACAACGACCTGTCCGGTCGTTACCATGGTTTCGCATGCAACGCGGGAATATTTATCCTGTGCAAGAAGTGCATCAAGGATGGCATCGGAGATCTGATCTGCTACTTTGTCGGGATGTCCTTCGGACACGGACTCGGAGGTAAAAAGATAACGCATTAAGTATTGCTCCTGTGATTATGATTAAATAGAAATTACAATTTTATGTTCGAGTTAATAATATTCCAGTTCGGATGAATCGCCGATATTGATCCGTTTGAATCCGCCGGTAATTCGGGCATTGCTTCCGATGATCGAATCATCCAGCAATGCCTTTTCAACTGCGGCATTCTCGCTCACGATGGAATTCTTCACAATAGAATCGATCACCGATGCTCCGTCCGCGATCGTAGTGTATGGACCGACTACCGACCGCTCCACTTTCGCCGTCGGAGCGATAAAGACCGGCGGGATGACAACAACACCTTCGTGAACACCGTTGGTCTTTGTTTCGTTCAACAAATGACGATTTGTCTCCAGCAGCGTCTCCGGTTTACCGCAGTCGTACCACCCTTCGATCGTGAATGTTGTGAGTTTCTCGCCGCGTTCGATCATCGCCTGAAGTCCATCGGTAAGCTGGTATTCATTCTTTGTGCGGACATCACGTTTGATATTCTCTTTCAAACACTCGATAAGAATATCGGGATGCTTGATATAGTACAGGCCGACGATCGCCAAATTGCTTGTGGGATTCTCCGGTTTTTCGATCAGTTTCGATATGAAACCGTCCTTCACTTCGGCTACACCAAACCGGCGCGGGTCCGGAACTTCCTTCACACCCAGTGTCGAATATTCACTTTTGATCATTTTCCCGAGGTCGACATCAAACACAGTGTCGCCGAGAATGATCAGTATCGGATCTTTGGAAATTGTGTGCCGCGAAAGATAGATCGCATGACCAAGACCAAGGCGCTCTTCCTGTTCGACGAAATCGACCTTGATCTTGTAGTTCTCGGTGATGTATTCTTTGATCAGATCTCCGAGGTATCCTACAATGATCGTCGCAGAATCGAATCCTTCAGCAATGATCTTATCCATTATGTGACCGATAATCGGTTTACCGGCAACATTCAAGAGTACTTTTGGAACAGTGTACGTATGCGGCCGAAGACGACTTCCGACTCCTGCCACAGGTATGATCGCTCGCATAATCACCTAAAAAATGGATTTAAAGTTACCGAAATTCGGTTTGAGAAGCAATGAAATGACCGCGCGTTTACCTTATGGCATCGCAGGACTACTCTTTTAGTATTAAACCATCATTGCTGATATTGGCTGTTCCGCCCTTAGGTCTGCAATCCTTATATTTTTTTAATGATTCGCGGCTCCAAATTCATGCCATAAAGAGTATATGTACATATAGAGCAATTCTGCAGAAAAGGGGAAAAGTATGTCCTATAAACGGTACCATCTGCTGCCGGAGCAGAAGCGACTTCCGGTGCAACAGTCGAAGACAGCCATACATACAATTGAAGGACAACGGTATTCTTCATTGATCATCGGAGAGGTATGGGAAAAAGGGAAAAAGGAATTCGGTTTCTATTTTTTCAAGCGTGACCATTTCGGTAAGATCATTGCAAAGCATGAATACGGAAAGAAAACACAGTATGGATGGGAGATCATATATATCATTCCACCATCAGACGGCGGAACAGACGAAGTTGAAAATCTTATCCCCGTCCATTGGGAACATGCACAAACAGAAGGATGAAAAGCCGCCGTATACCGACAGAGAAAACCATTAGATCGTATTGCAGTGATGAAGGTCAGTTTGTATATTCAACGTACCATAGGCAGCACCACATGTCTTCACACCCTCATCCCTAGCAAACGAGCGTCGATGCAGCACTCACACGAAACGTTGGACATCGTTTTATTGCGCAGCGATAAAAACGCATTCGTTCTGCGGTGTCAAACGATCATCACGATCGTGTCAAAGAACTTCGTCAAATCCGGTCTCTTTAACGCTGAACATTTGCATGATATCACCCAAACCGTGAATGAAGTGTTCATTACCAGACTGCCGGCGATCGAACGGAATTACAACGGTTCGGCACAGATGGTCACATATATCAACGCTGTGATCAGAAATATCTGTCTGGATATCCATAAAAAAGAGCGGCACGCTGTTCCGGTCATCCCATTCGACGACCACGATCATAAAGCGGACGATGAACCGGTCCTTAATTCACTGATCATACAGGATGAACTGCGACGATTCACTATCATCTTGAGGTTATTCAACCGGCAGCTTCCGAAACTTCTGCTTTGCATGAAGCTCTATTTACGTCTTCCATTGTCGCCGGCGGATATCACCAATTGCTTCGAGTGGCTGACGTCCGAAGAACTCTCTGAGCTGCTTGAGAAATTCGGTACCGTGTATAACGACAGACTCGAAAGTGATAATTTCAACACAATCGCCCCACTGATGAACAGAAGGGAAGCAACATCGACATCAGGAGCTTCGCTGCGCCGATGGAGTAACGAACAGGTCGCCAAAATCATCGGAATGCTCAACAAAGGGTCCCAGCAGCGGACACACACAAAAGAAACGATCAGGATCCTGCTTGATTATTATTCACAACAACTGTGATTCTTATGGAAACAAATCTCAATAACCGTTCTTTCTTTGTCTCTGACGGCCACTTGAACGAGAACGGAATTTCACTCTACGCGGATGCACTGCTCCTGGATAAACAGAAGCAACTTCCCCCGCAGATCACAGAGCATGTAGAATTGTGCGATGACTGTAAAGAACAGGTCTTCGGTCTTTACGAAGTGATGCAGGAGCAGCCGGTCGACACTTCACTTCCTCATCCATATTTTGATGCTCCACACAAGATCCTCTCATTTTCCATCTATTATAGAGCAGCGGCAATATTTGTACTTGCCGTAGCAGGGGGAACGGCATACTTTTTATACTCATCCCGTCAATCATCCGAAGTGCCTCCGCCAGTCCATGTATCTATACCAATTGTTCCGACCGATTCAACACCTGCAGAAAAAGGAAATGATGAGCACGCCATCGTCGAGAATTCGATCCCCTCGTCTAATTTGGAGGATCTGGTCACCTCCAATTTTCGGTCTTCATCGATCGAAGTATTGACACCGGTTGCTGAAGCGATCGTCTCATCTCCGATCACCTTTCGGTGGAAGGAATATCCGCATGCGGTGATCCTGAGAATTTTGAACAACAAGGATGTCACACTCCTGACGGCGAATGTAAAGACCAATACATTCGTTACTTCGCGATCGTTCCTGCCGGGGCTGTACTATTGGAAACTTGAAGATGATGGAGAGCTGCTGTTCGTGGGAAAATTCTTTGTGAAATGATGATCAGCGGCCGATAAGAACAAATCCGCTCCATTTGCCGGGGAATGCTGTCTCTTTCGATCTGATCATCGAGAGTTTCGCCGAGCGCAGCGATGAGCTGTATCCTTTCCCTTCGGTAAGATTCCTGTAGAATTCATCCATCAGCCGGTATGTCTGTTTATCGGACACTTTCCACAATGAGAAGATCACATTTTGTGCACCGGCATACAATAATCCGCGGGAAAGGGCGATCATTCCTTCACCGTTCACGAACTGACCGACACCGCTTTCACAGCTGCTGAGAACGACCAGCCGTGCTTTCAGTTGCAGATTGACCGTTTCATTCACATACAGGACCCCGTCATCATCAGCTGCTTCATGATCCGGCTGTGAAAAGATCACTGCTGAGAGTCTCGGGTCACGCTCATTGATGAATCCATGCGTTGCAATATGAAGAATATCATAGCTCGGCGCATTCATCTTAAAATTGTGCTCCGTCGCAGAAGAGAATAGGAATGTTGATGCTGAGATGTCGTGGTCGCGCATTCGCTGTCCGATGGAAGTGACCTCGTCCTCAGAATATTTCAGTTCATTGAATCTCTTTCCATCCAACGTGATCGATCGGACGTCCGACACTCCGCTCTGTTCAGCAAAGGAACGGTTTGCAAAAAGATCACTTCCTTTTGATGAATCCTTGAATACGGGAGCGAAACCGGCAAAACTCGTCAACGAACCACGTTTCAATTCATCCTCCTGGTGGAGGGCGCGGAATGCAGCAGAATATGTGTACGAAATATCGAACCGGTTGATCAAATATCCCACCGTGCTGAAATCGACATTGTTTGTCCCAGGCCGGGACAACGGAAGTGCTTCGAACGGCAAAGAATAGAGTATCCCGTCCGGAACGATGGTGAGCCGTGATGCTCCGGATATCTCAGAAAGGATCGGTTTTACTAACCGGGAATAGAGTGACGTCCCAGATCTCCAATAGCCTTGTGGATCGAATGTCTTCAAAGCCGATGTAAATTTCCGGACATCCTGATTAATGCCGGAAAAATCTTTCAGTCGTTTGATTGTCAAAGAAGTTTTTGAGAGCACAAAGACATACGCGATACTGTCATCATTCATATACTCCACAAGAACTTCACCCGATTCCATTGACCGCCGGGCAGCACTGACCGAAAGTATCTCTTTCGCATATTTGGAGTTGTAATACTCAGGGTATTTTTTTTCGAATACTTCCACCATCGCCTGATGCTGCCTTGAGACCTTGAAAAATTCCATTTGAGAATCATACTCCGAACGGGCAGCCGTCTTCTTAGATGCAGGCGAACGGGAAAGATGCGTTTCCAATGAGGTGATCCGTTCGAGCAGCCGGCGCTCCGCTGCAATCAGAGAATCCGGTATTGCCCCGTATTTTTTTGCTTTATTATCCGCTAATCGATCGAGAAGGACATTTCCCTTGCTCCTATCAGCGATCAAAAAAGCATCCACCAGATATTTGCGTAAACCTGTCAATTCATACAGCCGTACGGAGACCCTGCATCCGTTTCGATAGATCGTTGATGCGTGTTGAGCGAGGAAGAATTTTGAAGCATCGGATGAAAACTGACGGCGAAGATCATCGATCATATCCATTGCCTTCAGTCGAAACACCTGCGCACGCTTCAGATCCGTCACTGATGAACCTTGACGGTATCGAAGTTCATAGGCACCGGCAATTTCCTCAAGATTTTCGATCAAACCTTTCTTATCGAGTGTGGTATGGAATAACCCGTGAGGAAGTTCTTCCGTATTTTGAGAGATCACTGATCCGGTCAGGATCGTCAATGCTGTATCGAAATTCCGCAATGCATCATCGATCCTGTTCATTCTAATGAAAAGTTCACCTCGATGACGCCACAGTAATGCGGAAATTGAATTATTCTTCTCTATTGCTCCTCGATCCAGTTCACAAGCCAGATCAAAATACCATCGGGCAGAGTCATAATTCTGAAGTGCCGAATACACCTTCCCGATCGAGGAATTCAAGGACACAATATCCATCCGATTGTGCCGATCGTTCACACGTTCCCTGATGCCGAGAGCTTTCCGATAGAGAGACAATGCCTTACCGTACTGTCCTGCATCGAAGTATATTCCCGCCATGATCTCGTATTTAAATCCATTCTGCGGATGATCCTCGCCGAGCGAAGACTCACATAATTGCATTCCTTTTTCCGCCATATGAACCGCCTGTTCGGTCTCTTCACTCCGGTTGTATGCCTCGGCAAGGAGAAGGTAATACGAACCGATCGCGGACCGGTTCTCAGGATAATTCCGTTCAAATATTTCCAGAGCATGGAGAAGATATTCTTTTGTTCTCGAGTAATCCCCTGTAGCGAAATAAATATCTCCGAGCATTTGGCACGCACTTGCAACATTAGCGTAACTGTTCATGTGCAGCGAATCGTAGATCGCCAAGGCAATTTTCCCGTGCTCGATCGCTCTTGCGTATTCAGCCTGATCTGCCAGCACAGTCATTGCATAGATATGATTTATCGCCGCCTCAGGTGACATCGAAAGTTCCAAGTCTGAAAGGATCTTCAATGAACGGTCAAACAGCACGAGTGCAGAATCAAAACGGTTTGTATTCTCATAAAGAGAACCCAACATGGTGAGTGAATTCGCCAGTTTCACATTCTTCCCTGACCATAACTGCGCCTGGATCAGAATAGCATTCTGCATTGCTGCGATCGCCTGCGGGTAATCCCCTTTTGCTTTCAGTGCGATACCAAGAGCATAGTACGATGAGCCGGTTCTCTGGTCATCCGTACCGAAAGTCTTGATATTGTACGTGATACTTTTTTCCGCATAGCTCACAGACCGTGGAAAATCCTCGAAATGGGAATAACAATAACTCAGGTTGGAATAAATCGTACCAATGTGGGAACAATTGCGGCAGCGTTGATCATCGTGGATCTTTTCCAATTGCAGTCCGATACTGACAACATTCTTCAAATTCGCTAATCGAAGATCACATTTAGACACTCCCAATTGAGCATCAACATATTCCCGCATGTTCTCCCGCGCGCTGAAAATGACGACTGCTGAGGCATAGGATATCTTAGCACTGTCATATTTCCCTTGTGCGAATAATGCATCGGCGCGTTTCAACTCATCGGGAACACTCGATGAATCCTGAGCAAATATCATCGAGAACATGATATTCGGGATCATGATCCAGATTGCCGTTATCATCCGATATTTGGGATTCCGATGCGCCATGGTTAAGAAAAAAATATTTTCTCCGTTTCATTCATCCAAATAACATCCCCTATACAGTATATGTATAGGAAGAGAACAGAAACCGCCCATCGCTTGTGTCAATTTTTTATCTGGAGGAACTATGTCCACAATCATTACAACTGTTGTATTCGCTGCTTTATTTGGTATTGCCGTATATACAGGGTCCGGGCAAAGCGATAACAGTGATCTCACACAAATTTGCTATGATCCAAACGGATCACTTCCTCCTCCACCGGTAAATTGATGTATTCCGCGTACAAAATTTACACAACAGGGACTTGCCGAATCACAGGCATATCTTTCGTCCATTAAGGTAAATAAAAATACAACAAAGGGAAAGAATGTCAATTTATGTTGACATTCTGCTCTACGAGGCAGGGCTGTAAACTTAATGCGGAACCCAGGCTATTAAGCCGGATACTGAAGTACGGAAGGTCCTGAAATGTGGGATGTACGAACCTGTGAGATCAAAATCTCTATTTTCTGTGGTTTGAATCGATTTTCCTTAAGGTTTCAATTCCCAAGACCTAAGATCTTCAATCATTGAATAATTCGTCAGATCGAACTGGATCGGGGTGACGGAGACCTTATTATTGATGATGGCACGCTGGTCGATATCCTCTTCTTCATCCAACTCGACCAATTCCCCTTTAAGCCAAAAATATTGCTTATTTCCGGGGTCACGGCGGGCTTCAAATTCATCGTTCCAGACCGATTTTCCCTGTTTGGTAATCACAACACCGTTGATCTCGTTCTCGGGGACAGGCGGGACGTTCACATTCAGCAGGGTTCCATTCGGAAGTCCATGGTGAACTATCTTTAGAGCAAGATGTTTGGCAAATTTAGCTGCATAGGTAAAATCCGGATTGGGCTCGAAGGTCGTCAGAGAGACTGCAAAGGATGGAATTCCAAGGATCGTCCCTTCCGTTGCGGCAGAGACCGTTCCGGAATAGATAACGCTAATGGCAGTATTGGATCCATGATTAATGCCCGAAATGACGAGATCAGGCTTTTGTTTCATGATATTCCGGATAGCAAGTTTTACACAATCCGCAGGAGTTCCATCGAGGGCATAACCGAAGAATACCCCCTCTTTCTTCATCTCGCGCATTCGCAGCGGCCGATGCATGGTGATCGCATGGCCGACGGCACTTTGCTGGCTATCCGGTGCCACGATCGTCACATCGGCGATGGTCCTAAGTTCTTTGACCAGTGCGGCTAGTCCATCCGAAAAAATTCCATCGTCATTCGAAACCAAGATCGAGAGTTTTTTTTCCATAAGGGGCTCCTTTCCATTTAAAATACAAAACGGTGTTCATAAAGAACACCGTTTGTTTTAGCAGCGGGGCTGGGATCCCGCCAAACATCGGCGGGACGTCGCGAACAACGCTCCGCTTGAACCGGTGTTTTACCTCTATGGTATTGGTATAAAACACAAAAGGCATCCAAGGATGCCTTTTGTAGTAGTAGCGGGGCTAGGACTTGAACCTAGAACCTTCGGGTTATGAGCCCGACGAGCTGCCAATTGCTCCACCCCGCGATCAATAGTTAACAAATATACACATTAATATGACATCAGTCAAGGTATGTTTGCTGATATGATCTGTGTTCACGGCGAAGCATATGGAATTACTGACAGAAGTAATTGATCCGAACTACTCCATTTCGACGGAGCATTATTTCACCAGCATCATTTTCTTGACCAGGCGCTGATTTTCGAAAACCACTGCGTAGAAGTACACTCCGCTGGAGATTCCCGAAGCACTGAACGGAACAGTGATAATATGCCCTGCTTCGGCATTCTGATCGAACACTGTTGCGACCTCCTGACCGATGGCGTTATATACTTTCACTACAGCACGTCCATTTTTCGGAAGCGTGAATTCGATCATCGTAGAAGGATTGAACGGATTCGGATAATTCTGTGCCAGCGTAAATACTTTCGGCACCAGTCCCACCTCTGTTTCAATTGCTGTGTTCAGAACAAATTTTCCGTCCCGGTCGATCTGTTTCAAACGATAGGCATATTTCCCTGCACGGAGATGTTCGTCCGTGAAAGTGTATGAATGTTCCATTGCGGAAGAACCTGCGCCTTCGATATATCCGGCTTTGACCCAAACCCGTTCAAGTGTTACCTGTCCAATTTCCGCACGCTGAATTTCAAAGCCGGCAGAATTCACTTCTGTTGCGGTGGTCCACTGCAGCCGAACATCCCTCTGTCTCCCCTCAGCCGCAAATGAATTCAGCACCACAGGCAGGACACCGAGATTGATCGGTTCTGATTCGATCTGCAGCAGTGATCCTGTATTTGCGTAGATGGTGAACGTCCCGCCCGATGGATAGGATTGCGAGACCATTACGGTATCGAAGTTCGAAATGGAAAATGCTGCAATTCCATTCACAACATTCTTCACAACCGAACCGATCAATGTGTCACCCTCATTGAATCCTGAACCTTTTGTGAGTGTCACACTTCCGATATAATCCCGCGCAACATTGTTGAACGTGTCTTTCACCGTGACGGCAAACGAATCAAGCGGCAGCCCGGCCATCGTTCCGAAGACGGACGATATCACCATGTGATGCGCGGCAGCGTGATGAACAAAGAAGGTGTTTGATATACCAAGTTCCGGTCCGCCCGGAGCCTTCTTCACTTTCACAGCAAAACTATCCGCAGCATTGAAGCGGACAGATTGAGCTGAAAGGATGCCATTGGTAAACACTGCACTTGTATCACCGCCGATAAACACCGCGCCAGCGGGCTGGGAACTGAAGACAACTTTTTGTGCGAACGAATTGAGGATATTTCCCTCACTGTCCCTTGCCTTCACTTCAACCGAGAATGGATTACCTGCCGTCTGCTGGCCGATCGATCCGCCGCCGATCTTCTCTACGGTAAAGTGATGCAGCGGATTGGTTGCAAACGCAACGCGGACGGACTGGTCAGAGACAACATTCGTAAATGTAAAATGAGCAAGCGAATCTACACGGACTCCGTTAACAGCGACCGTATCCACATGATAGCTCAGGTCCGCATTGAACGTGACCGTCGTGTCGCGGCCATAAAGAACAACAAGCGTGTCATTGGGCGAGACCGAACCGTTCGGTCCGACAGCAACAATGATCGAATATTGATTGATGGAATAGAATGCCGTGATCGAATGATCATTGGTAACGTTGATGAATGAATATGCCGTCGTTGAATCATTGACCCTCACTCCATCCACCACGAGACTGTCAAAATGATAGCCCGTATTCGGAGTAAAATGGAATCTGAGATCACCGCCATAGGCGACGACCGAACTCCCGACGGGAGTTATCGATCCATTTGACGCCGATGATGTGATCGAGAAATGATCGATGGAATTGTAGACCGTGATCGTGTGATTCGCTGAGATTGAAGAGAACGTATACGATGTGAGCGAATCAACGCGGACACCGTCCACCTTCACACTGTCCAAATGATTTCCGCTGTTGGGCGCAAATGTGAAGGACTGAGCACTGCCGTAGACAACATCAGTGACTCCTTCCGGCGTGATGGTGCCGTTCACTGCCGATGCAGTAAGAGTGAAATGATCGATGGAATTGAAGACCTCGATCGTATGATTCGCGCCAATTGTTATAAATGTGTAAGAAACGGTGGAATCCACAAGTGCCCCATCCACTCTGACACTGTCCAAATGGTATCCGGTATTCGGCGAGAATGCAAAGGAATGTGTCGTACCGTGAATGACATCAATAGCACCCGCGGGAGTGACAGAACCATTAACGGAGGAAGCTGTTACCGTATAATGATTGACGGAATTATAGGCAATAATGGAATGAGAAGAAGTCACTCCGATGAAAGTATAGCTAACTGTGGAATCAACTTTTACACCATCCACCACAAGACTGTCCAAATGATAACCGCTGTTCGGAGAGAATGTGAACGAAGTATCAGCGCCATGGAAGAGAGATATGCTTCCAGACGGTGTGATGGAACCATTCACCGCCGATGCGGAGATCGTGTAGGAATTCTTTGAATTGTAAACGACGAGAGAATGGTTCGCCGAAATATTCAAGAATGAATATGAAAGGGTCGAATCCAAAACCGTAACCCCGTCCACCTTCAGACTATCGAAATGATAACCTGCATTCGGACTGAACGTGAACACAGATTGTTCACCATACGTAACATCGCTGCTTCCTTCCGGAGAGACCGAACCATTCACGGACGATGAAGTGATAGTGTAATGGTTGATGGAATTATATGACTGAATGGAGTGATCACCCGTTACATTGACGAATGAATACGATGACGTTGAATCATTGATCTTCACTCCGTCAACGCGAAGACTGTCAAAATGATATCCCGTATTGGCCGAGAATGTTA
>JBMOHT010000031.1:0-29066 GCA_049317705.1 Bacteroidota bacterium
CCGTAAAGTATCAATTGATCGATGTTGACAAAAAGAATTTTTTAGCGAAAGGAAGCGTTGAACGCGTCGGAATGAGCGGAGCGGTCCTCACCAATCTGCGCGAGGACGGCGACGAGATCAAGATCAGCGGCGACATCCTGGACCACACGATGGCGATCGAGTATATCCTCGCCGTATTGCTCAGCAAGAACCACGGTGTGATCACGTCGAAATCCGAGATCCACGCAGTCGGCCACCGCGTTGTGCACGGCGGCGAGACGTTCACCGGTTCCGTGCTGATCGATGATGCGGTGATCAAAGGGATCCGTGATAATTTCGAAATCGCTCCTCTGCACAATCCGCACAATCTTCGCGGCATCACTGCGTGTCAGTCACATCTGCCGGATATACCTCAAGTAGGTGTATTCGATACAGCGTTCCACCACGATATGCCGCCTCATGCATACATTTACGGAATTCCGTATTCACTCTATTCTCAGTATAAGATCCGCCGGTACGGTTTCCACGGAACGAGTCATGCCTATGTTGCGCAGCGTGCAAGCGAACTGCTGAAGAAGGATCTGAAGAAACTGAAGATCATCACCTGTCATCTCGGGAACGGCTGTTCTATGGCTGCGATCGACAAAGGGATCTCCGTCGATACATCCATGGGATTCACACCGCTGGAAGGTTTGCTGATGGGAACTCGTTCCGGTGACATCGATACTTCGGTGATCCTGTATGTGATGGCGAAAGAAGGACTGAACTATTCCGAGGCGAACACGCTGCTCAATAAACACAGCGGGCTCCAGGGTATCTCAGGTGTCAGCAGCGACATGCGCGAGATCATCACGGAGATGAACGAAGGGAATAAGAAAGCGAAACTTGCATTCGATATCTTCTGCTACCGCGTAAAGAAATATGTCGGTTCATATATCGCCGCACTCGGCGGACTCGATGCACTCGTGTTCACCGGCGGTATCGGCGAAAATTCACCGGACGTTCGTAAAGCGATCTGTGAGAATCTGGAGTATCTTGGAATTGAATTCGACAAGAGTGCGAACAGTTCGAAGGATAAAGAAAAAGCGATCAGCTCGGCCAAATCAACGGCAAGCGTCTACGTCATTCCGACCAATGAGGAATTGATGATCGCGATGGAAACGAAGGAGATCGTGAAAGGATTGAAGAAGAAGTAATTTTTTTCACATCAATAAACACAGCAGGCCATGATTTAAATCATGGCCTGCTGTGTTTTAAATATTCCGCAATATCAATCGTATCGCCCCCAGCACCATCACCGTCAGTAATCCGCGAATGATCCACTTCCCTTTGATGCGGTGGGACAGCATTCCGCCGATCTGCGCACCGATCACAGCTCCAGTCCCAAGATAAGGAATGAAACTCCACTCCACTTCACCGATGGATGCATGACTGGCGGCAGCAAATGTAGCTGAAATAGCGAGGATAAAATGCGATGTCGGGATGGCAATGAACGGCGGGAAATAGAACAGATAGATCATCGCCGGAACATGGATCACTCCTCCGCCGATCCCTGCCATACTCGCAACGAATCCCACAAAAAAACTGATCACAACGCCAAGTGGTTTGCTGTAGTTCGGACGCTGGAATGTGGCAATATCGATCTCTTTGACAGCATTTTGTTTGCGGATGCCGATATACGCGGCTGTTGCGATCATGAAGATACTGAAGCCGATATCGAACACCGGTCTTGAGATGTGCTGAAGAAGATACGCACCAAGGAATGAACCGGGAAGCGTGGCGCTCGCGAAGAGCAGTCCTGTCTTGTAATCGATCCTTTTTTGCCGGACATAAGCAATGGTCCCCGAGATCGCATTCAACGCGACGATCGCCATGGACGTTCCGACCGCATGCTGCGGTGAGAACTGATAGACGATGGTCAGCAGCGGAACGATCACGAATCCCCCGCCGACACCGATGATAGTGCCGAAACAGCCGACTAGGATCCCGACAATAAGAAGAACGATCGACTCGATCATGACCAGATCACTGTCTGTGTACTGCCGGCGGAGATCTCTGCCGATCCGCGCGTTGCATTCGTGAATGAAAGTTGAAGTGCCGAATAGAATGAAGGAAGTATCTGCAGCGTAATGATGGAACGTTCCTCCGTATACATAGTCTGAGCAATACGGAGTTTTTGCGTGTTGATGAGATTCATGACGGGATTGGTCTCGGAGAATGGGAACGACACAAGCATTTCTGTAACAACAGCTTTTGATATGAATTGAGCAGCGGAGAGGACCGCTTCCGCAGAATCGAAATACGCGCGCCCTAATCCCCCGACACCGAGTTTTGTCCCGCCGAAATAGCGGGTGACTACCAGAAGGACGTCTGAACAGTTCTTAGCAGTAAGGGCGGAATGGATCTTCACTCCTGCCGTACCGGAAGGTTCACCGTCATCGGAGTAGCGGACGATATTCTTCTCTGCACCGATGATATACGCAAATGTATGGTGTGTTGCGTCGTAATATCGTTTGCGCACGTCCCCGAGTTTATTCTTTGCCTCTTCCTCCTCCGTAACAGGAAAAAGGTCCGCAATGAACCGCGAACCTTCTACTTTGATCGATGCTGAGAACTCCGAACGGACGGAGGGAAATATCTCATCCATTATTTAATGGTGACGGCTGTGGTCAGCCGAAGTTCGATCCTGTCGGCGATATCCGGTGTATTCCCCTTCTTCAGATTCTTCACATAGACAATATTCGGGATCAGGTGAACATCGGGGACAGGCATATAATCGAATCCGCCATTAACAAATACTTCGCGATGGCCTATATTGGATTCGGCGAGATCATTGTCCGCGCCATCCACCCTGACCACGAAGCGGAGTGAGCGCATCAATTCGAACCATGAGTAGAGAGAAAGCCCGACGGGATTGACATTGTTACCGTTGAGGACATTCTGTTTCCGCTCAAGCCGATAGAACGCTTCTGCTCCGAATCCCATTGTGGACGACACCATACCATAGAACACTTTCCCTGTGATCGTACTTTTTCCGCCGTTCAAATTCTCATAATCGACATATGCTTCGATCGCAGACGATTTGTCCAACCATGAGCCAACGACCACGGCGAGTTTCTTCATTTTATTATTCTCTGCGGCAATACCGTTCCCGTTATACGCAGCGAACCGCAAATAGGTCGTCCCTTGTGAATTCATTTTTCCGGTGAGTGCTAGTCCTTTATCGAACTCATGGGTATATCCTCTTCGATCAAGGACGCTTGCTTCCAAGGAACGATATTCCCAGATCCTGTCGACGATCTCAGAAGAGAGTGTCTGCATAAGTCCCAGTTTCAGATCCATCATCGGCACAATATTTTTGAGATCAACATTTCCTTGTATCAGCACATTGGAATTGGCATCGTATTCCACTACAGCAGTGACATTCTTATTGTAAGAATATTCATACCCGATGGATGCCCGCCGAAGACTGAAATCATTTTCACCTGAAAAAGTTGCCGAAGGACTCAAAGGCTGCGGTCTATAGAAAAAGTAAGAATAATCGCTGAATAATGACCCGATGATTTTTCCTGATGGCGCATCGGCAGGTTTTTCTACAACCTTGACCGGTTGTGTTTTCAAGATCGGTTTTTGTTGAGCTGAAACGATGAGGAATAATGAGAGCAGAAAGATAAGCAGGGAACTTTTCTTCATAGAACATCCTTTCAATAGGGGTGTCGAACAGTGAAAAAGTAATCTTTTTTCCTGCCGCAAGCAACTGTATAATGGTTTGGTTCTTCCCATGAATAGTCGTAAGTTATTATAGAAAATTACCGGAAACTATTATGAAAATAGGTATCACTTGTTACCCAACCTATGGCGGAAGCGGTGTTCTCGCAACTGAATTGGGCAAAGCACTCGCTAAACGCGGTCATCAGATCCATTTTATCAGTTATGCTATGCCGATGAGGCTGAACGGCGGATTTGACAACAATATTTTCTACCACGAAGTGGAAATGAGCTCCTACCCAGTCTTTGAATTCCCTCTCTATACTCCTGCACTCGCAAGCAAGATGGTTGAAGTGGCTAATTTTGAAGGATTGGATCTGCTTCACGTTCATTATGCCATTCCGCACGCAACCAGTGCTTACCTTGCTAAGAAAATGATCCCGAACAAGGACTTCCGTGTGACCACAACGCTGCACGGAACTGACATCACACTCGTTGGACTTGAGCCGAGCTTCCTTCCGGTGATGAAGTTCAGCATAGAGCAAAGCGACGGCGTCACAGCGGTGTCACGGTATCTTCGCGAAAAGACTTTGACCAATTATAATATCAATAAAGAGATCGATGTGATCTCGAATTTTGTCGATACCGATGAATACAAACATGTGGATGATTCCTGCGTGCGGAAGAAATTCTCACTCGATGACAAACGAATATTAATGCACGTCTCCAACTTCCGCGCCGTAAAACGGGTGACCGATGTCATTCGCGTATTCGACATCGTGCAGAAGAAGGTCCCTTCCGCCCTCATCCTGATCGGTGACGGTCCGGACAGGACGACCTGCGAAATGCTCGTGCGCGAACTGGGACTGCAGCATTCGGTGAAGTTCCTCGGTAAACAGATCGAATTGACCGAACTCCTTTCCGCAGCAGATCTGTTCCTCATCCCCAGTCAGCAGGAAAGTTTCGGACTCTCAGCACTCGAAGCCATGGCGTGCGAAGTGCCGGTCATCTCCTCCAGTGTCGGCGGACTCCCCGAACTGATCGTGCATAATCAGACTGGCTTCATTGCCGAGATCGGTGACACAGAACGAATGGCGAAATATGCGATCGATCTTTTGACGAATGAACCAAAACGTTTGATGTTCGCAAAAGAAGGTAGGAAACGCGCGGTGGAACAGTTCAATCTGGACAAGATCGTCACAGAATACGAGAAGCATTATGAGAAAGTGATGAATTCGCCGAAAGTGGAGTAACTGCAATTTCTCAATTGAGAATTCATCATATAAAATGCATTGAGTGGTGAATCAGCGGTGTTTATACATTCGCGAATCGATATCCCGTCCATCCTCCGAAGAAAAAAGGATCTGGTAATTCCCATTTCCCGTTATATCCCCGAATATAAAACGCTTCTCTCCCGGATAAAGCTCATCTGCATATGTTGGGAGTGAACTCTTTCCGGCAGGACTTGCATACAGCCATATTTCGAGACTCTTGATCGTGGAGAATGTCTCGAATTTCAGATCAGAAAATTCCTTCTTCATGATCGAAACCGGCGGACCATACTGAAGATAGATCTTCTTCCTGTCCGATCGCCCGTCCACTCTTCTGTCGGGATAATGTTCATTCGCATATGCTAACCGCGACAGATATTCTTTCTTGGTCAATGCTCCGGGAATGGAATCACGTTCCTTCCAATACTGCTCAAGGAACAGATTGATATACTCATCCGTGTTCATTGATTGCAAGGAGTGATATTCTTCCTCCGTCATGATCGGATACATATCATCAAGGGTGATCTCTTTGAACGTTTTAGGCGCGACCGAACAACCGGATGTGAGTACGAGTATCAGGATAAGACAAAGAGAGAGATATAGTGCAGTTGTTTTCATCAGACTTCTTCCTTACTAATGAGGAAAGGCAATGCTGATCACGGGAGTTTCACATTTTTATTGTTCCAATAATTGATCCAGCCGGTCTGAGGAATGACGAACGGCACGGCAAACATCCTTCCGCCGAATCCGAGGTAACGATAGACCAGGGTCGGTGAGGATGTGACCTGCACCTCCTTGAAATTCTTTTCGAAGAACGTGATCTCCGTTCCATTGGCTGTTGTTCCGACCACACGGTCCAGCGCATTGTTGGTCTTCATTTGATGCATCTTCTCACGCGCTTTGGAATTATTGTTCACGATCGAGGTATCATTGCGGAAGATCCTGCGCAGTTCCTCAATATCATTCTGCGATACGGTTACCGTGTCCTCCGCTTTGTTTCGGACGAACTGTGAGAGATACGAATCGCGCCACACTTTCAAATCGTTGCGGACCGCCGACGATTGATTGAGTCCCTGCCGGTATCCGGTCTGCACAAGATATTCCTGATCGACCAGGTCATGAAGACGCTGTTCGAAGTCGATGCGGAACTTTTTCTGATTTGGATTCACAGTTGCAAGATTCGTCTCGACGATCTTCTCCAGTGCTTTTTCCAAGGTCCACACCGTATGCGGGAATGTCACAAATGTCATCTGCAGCGTATCGTTCATCCGCACACGAAGACTGTCGATCACACTATGATCCACAAAGAATGTGGTGGAATCGGTTCGGACCGGCTCCTTCGCCTGAGCGATCTGCCAGAGATGGATGACAGTATTCTTCAGAAGTCGCGCATTCACATCGGTCTTGATGGACTTCAGTTCGAAGTTCATATACTCCGTCATGCGCTTCTGTTCTTTCCGTTTCCTCAGAATGGATTCGACACGTTCGCGGACGGCGCTCTTCTCTTTATTTCCCACGACGACCGTAACGGTCTTCCCCATCAATTTCACAAGATACCATCCGTCATCAAGCTGAATCGGTGCAGAGGTCTCATTCAGTTTCAATGCGTATATCACATTCTCCATTCGCACATCCACATCACCGAACCGAGCGATGGCGGAATCCGGTCCTTCAAACTCCCCTTTTGAGTCATCAGTGAACGAGAATGTTTCCAGCGGTTTTCCGTTCCTGATCTGAGTGGAAAGGAATTCGGCACCTTCTTTCGTCTTTGCAAAAAGGAAATAGACCTTCATATCATTCAGTGCGCGTCTCATACCCTGAGCGATCTCACTCTCGGGCATCGCGATCTTTTGCGCGACCTCTTTGCGGTACAATTCGTCTCGCACCAGGGCACGTTCTACTTCTCTCACAGCATAGTTCACGATCGTATCATTGTCCCAACCCTCCTGCTGCGCTTTCAGGATAAGGAGTTTTTCGGCGATCATAGAAAGCAGGAATTCCCCTTTGCTCCCTTCCATGTCGTTCTTACGGCGATTGATACCGGGAGTCATTTCATACCGCTCGACGAACTCTTTCTTTGTTATGACGATCGGTCCCACTTTGACAAGCGGAGTATCATCATCCTTTTGGGAAATGAGAACAGATGAGATGGAGAGTATAAGGAAAAGAAGTTTCTTCATAAGAACATTGTGCGGACAATGTGAACGAACAGCGGGAATCCGAAATAGAACGCCTGTCCCAACATCGGAGTGATGAGACTGTTGGTCTTCCAATACACCATTCCGCAAAAGATTCCGAGAATGAATGTGAGCAGTGCCGAATACTCGCCGAACGCGAACTGCGACGTTGTCGCACCATAGGTGAACAACAGTGCAGAGAAGATGACCACGACAGGAATGCGTCCGACCTTCAGTCCGTCTCCCCATTGTTTCATCAGGATCGTCTGACCGAAACTGAAGAAGAGGATCTGATTCGCGACCGGCGAAGACATCCAATAGACGAGCAATGCGATAATGGCATGATTCTTCCCTGTCTGGACATTAGACGCACCAACGGGAAGAAGTTCCTGCCCACTCCACAGAAAAATGAATGTTGCAACGATAACAACGATATACAGCCACGAGAGCCATACCATGGAGGTCTTGAGATTCTGACTGTTGATGCCGTAACTCCACAGATGACCCCGCGACAGAACGGTCACACCGATGAATGCAATGAGGTACTGCCAGAAATGCCGTTCGAATTCCAGGAAGAAATATGAATGCTCAAGCGAAAGTGAACGGGAGAAAAAGGTGATCGGCGAGATCCACAGGATTGCAATACACGAAGCGATGACCCCCGCAAGCGAGAGGAACCTGTTCTCTATCGGTGTTGGATTCTGCAGACTGCCCATGGGTTAGCCGAGCACGCGCAGGCGTGCGAATTTGATCATCAGATTTTTGGGACCGACACTTTGGAAGTTCACGATCGCTTTCGCACCGTCTCCGCGTCCGCTCAGGTTCGTTACTTTCCCTCGTCCGAACACTTCATGTTCAACAGTGGCGCCGACCTTCAGCTTGATCTCATCCTGTGAGTCATTATCGTAATCCACTTCTTCATCGGGAGTGAATCCGTCATTCTTCGGCGCCGGTTTCTGTTTGATGGAATTCAGATACCGTTCGCGGGAGCTCTGCAGAGATGTGACCACCTGCGCTGTGTATGCAGGACGCCGTGCGGTCTCGCGTTCAAGATATTTCTCGCTGATCTCTGAGACGAAACGCGACACTACAGGATACGTTACATCACCGAAGCGGTACCGAATGCGTGCGTAGGTGATATACAGTTTTTTCATCGCGCGGGTGATGCCGACGTAACACAAGCGGCGTTCCTCTTCCAATTCTCCCGGATCGGGAGTTACTTGATAGAGCGGGAATAATCCTTCTTCCATTCCACCGATGAACACGACAGGGAATTCCAAACCTTTTGCTGCATGGAGCGTCATGAGTGTGACCGCATTCTTCTCATCCACCATGGAATCAACGGCTGCTACGAGAGCGACCTCTTCGAGGAAATTCTCGAGTGTCGCTTTGTCCTTATTCTGATCGACGAACTCCGAAATGGCGGAGAGCAGTTCCTGTACGTTCTCCCAGCGTCCCAGTGATTCGGGGGTCTGTTCATCCTTATAGAGACGCAGGATACCGAGTTCATCCACAACGGCACGCGCCAGTTCACTGGCGGACATCTGAGATTTCAACTCGGTGTATTTTACGATCAATTTTCCGAAGGTGTGGACGGAATTCTTCGCACGGTCCGCCAGCGTCGTAACGGGACCGGGATTCAGCACCGTATCGAAAATGGTTGTATTCGTTGAAGCGGCATGTTCAATGAGTTTCTCAACGGTGGTGTCGCCGATTCCTCTGGCAGGAAAGTTGATCACCCGCAGAAGACTTTCTTCATCCTTCGGATTGACGATGAGACGAAGATATGCAAGCACGTCTTTGATCTCTTTCCGCTGATAGAATGCCACTCCGCCGATGATCACATACGGGATACCTGAGCGGCGCATAGCATCTTCAATCGAACGGGACTGTGCATTCGTCCGGTAAAGGATCGCAAAATGTTTCAGGTCGAGTTTATTCTTGGTGATGTTTTCCTGGATCTTTTGAGCTATCTGAACACCCTCGGCTTTATCATCATCCGCCTCGATCACCGTGATCGGGTCCCCTTGAGGATTGTCCGTCCACAATGTCTTTTGGATCTGGTTGCGGTTGTTCTTAATGACGCAGTCGGCCGCCGAAAGGATCGTCTTCGTAGAACGGTAATTCTGTTCCAGCCGGAAGACCTTCGCTTCGGGATAATCCCGTTCAAAGTCCAAAATATTTTTGATGTCTGCACCGCGGAACGCGTAAATACTCTGCGCATCATCTCCGACCACACAGATATTCTTGAACTTCTTCGCAATCATGTTGATGAGCGTATATTGAGCGCGGTTCGTATCCTGATATTCATCCACCAGCAGGTATTTGAAACGATACTGATATTTTTCCAGCACGCGTTCATGCTTCTCGAACAATTCGATCGGCTTCAATAACAGATCATCGAAGTCCATGGAATTACTCTTATGAAGTTTCTGCACATATTCAGGATAGATCTCCGCCACTTTCATCTCGAAGAATTCCTTCGCCACATCGGCATATTCCTTCGGAGAGATCATCTGGTTCTTTGCGCCGCTGATGCGGGAGAGGACGGCACGGGGACTGAACTGCTGCTGCGAGATGTTCATTCCGTTCATGATATTCTTGATCACGCCGAGAGAGTCATCCGTATCATAGATGGTGAACGAGCGGGAATAGCCGAGCGGTTCGCATTCCTGTCGGAGGATGCGGGCAAAGATGGAATGGAATGTCCCCGCCCATACCTGATGAGCCTGATGTCCGATGAGCCGTTCGATCCTCTCCTTCATTTCTTTCGCCGCTTTGTTCGTGAAGGTCAATGCCAGGATCTCATACGGCGGGACGCCGGCTTCGAGCAGATGGGCGATACGATAGGTAAGGACACGGGTCTTGCCGCTCCCCGCTCCCGCAACGATCATCTCCGGACCGGTAATAACGGAGGCAGCATCGCGCTGAACGGGATTCAACTGATTCAATAAGGACATGCTTCGGGAATTCTTCTTCTAAATGGGAAAACGGATCGATGTGCGAATTAGCAGAAAGAAAATACGGAATTAAGAGAGGCGATGCAACGAAAGAGAAAAGCGCAGAATGGTAAATTCTGCGCTCTGAAGTGTCAACGAATCTATTCTACCGGTTTCTGGATAAGCTTGTTCACCTTCTCGATCAGTTCAGGAATATCGAACGGCTTTTTGAGGTAGTCAATGTCGGGATCAGATTCCCAAGCACCTGCGGTGACAGCGTGACCCGTCATCATGATCATCGGAATGCGCGCCGTGAACTGATCCTGCTGAAGGATCTCGCGCAGCATGAATCCGTTCATGTTGGACATCATCACATCGCTGATGATGAGTTTCGGATACTGCGTCTTGACCATATCAAGCGCATCTACTCCGTTATCCGCTTCGATCACCGTATGTCCCTGCATCGTCAGGACCATTGAGATCATCTGACGGATGGATGATTCATCATCAACTACAAGAATCTTTGCCATATATTCTCCGATCGTATATGAACAATAGGTACTGAATATTTGCCGCGATATCAATTACGGATTGATTTGCGACACATCAATGATGTTCACTTTCGTTAGGGAATCCGCAGTCCGATATTAGAATTTTCTAAAAGGCACAGATGAGAAATACTCAGCAGATCGGAAGATCAGAGAAGGATCGCGCCTTCAGCGCGGAGGAGGAATTCTTTCGTTTTGATACCGGAAGCGTATCCTGTCAAAGAACCATCCGAGCCGATCACGCGATGGCAAGGGACGATGATCGGGATAGGATTGCAGCTGTTGGCGAGTCCAACGGCCTGAAAACCGCGCGGTACACCGACGCGTCGGGCGAGTTGTTTGTAACTGATGGTCGTTCCGTAGGGAATGTTACGGAGCTCTTTCCAAACACGAAGCTGAAATGAAGTGCCGAGCAGGTCGATCGGTGCGGAGAATTTAGCCAGCTTGCCGTTAAAATATCGTGTCAGCTGGTCGATCACTTCTTTGTTGCGGCTCTTATTGTCTACCACGTCATCATCATCGAAGTTCGTCCGAAGCCACGTAAAGAAATCTTTCTTCGTCTCCTTCGGGATACAGATCTTACAGACTCCCTTCTCCGTGGAAGCGATATAGATGGTGCCGATCTTGGAATCGAACGATGTGCAGTAGACTTTGGACATTGAAATGGTCGGTGAAGACGAAAATATTGGCTGGAAAATATAGGGAAGATAAAAATAGTGCGCAAGAACGAATTTACCGACGCTATAAAATAAAAAGCGGGATGCCGCCTTCAGCATCCCGCCGTGTACAATGAATTCAACTTCTTATTTCCACCTCCCCAGATGAAAAGAGAATGATGAATTCAAAACTTTTCGCTGCAGTTCAATTCCCCTATCGACCCCGGATGATGTTCCACGATGTTTCACAATGAAAGTATCGGTGGAATCAATGCCCGAAAGTCATTGAACCGCAACAAAGATATTATAATTTATAGTCGACACCGATGTTCAGGATACCGAGACCGAATCCGACACTTCCGCTGAGGAACAATTGTTCTGTCAGTTTATAACGTGCATTTGCGGAAAGTCCCACAACAAATCCGCCCGCGGACGCCGCTGCCGGTTCTGCTAAATTGAACGTGTTCTTGGTGAATTCCCAGCTGACCGTCGCAACATTATATCCAATGTTCAACGCACCCCAGGTATCGAGTTTCTCATCTTTCAACAGATCGATGTGATATGTACCGGTCCCCATAATGAGGATATTGGTATAGCTCCATGTTCCGGCATAGAATCCGCCGTTGAAATCTTCACTGTATCCTGAATATCCGATCGAACCGCCGACACCAATGTTTTCCTGAAGACCCATTTCGTAACTGCCGACAAGACCCCATGATGAACCTGCGACAGAACCGAGTGCAAGTTTTGCACCGGCATATTGATCGCCTTTATTGATGAGAACGCGTTGTGCCATTGAAACACTTGAGATCGCCATGACAAGCATAGCAGCGAGAAGAACTTTTTTCATAGTTATCCTATTGTAAGTATTGATGAGTAGTAAGTGAATTGTTGGGGATCGTTATTTTATCAATGTCATTGCTTTCGTTTGCATATTCCTGCTCCCGTCAGCATTCGCGCCGGTCGACAGGACGTAATAATAGATACCGCTGGAGAGATGAGAACCATCGAACTGCAGTTGATAGGAACCTGCCTCCATCATCCGCTCAGCCAAAACGGCTACTTCCCTTCCAAGCTGATCGAACACTTTCAGCGTCACCATTCCTGAAGAGGGGATATTCCAACGGATGGTTGTGGAAGGATTGAACGGATTCGGATAATTCTGCGAAAGTTCGAACGGTGAAACTGTAGAAGTATTCTTTGATGATATTCCGGTTGTCAACGATGTACTTCGGAAAAGACCGGATGATGTCCCGGCGAAGAGTCTGCCGTTCGATGCTACGAAGAGCGACTTGATGGACGCGGAATTATCGGTCGTCATGATATTATTGGTGATGTAGCTCCAGCTGACGCCACCGTCGGTCGATTGATACGTCTCGGAATTGGTCCCGTTCTTTGCGCCGCCGTAGAATAGTTTCCCATCACGGTTGACGGTAATATAGATACCGTTGGGTTTCACATTCATCTGTGTATCGATGCGGACCCAGGCATCACCCGAATTGGTCGTACGGAACAATGAACCGTCGCAACCTGCAAAGATATCTCCGTTCGGAGCGAACGCAAGACTGTAGATGGTCGTATTGCCCATTCCATTCTTCACTTCGGTCCATGTGCTGCCGCTGTCAACAGAACGAACCATTCCAGCGCCGAAAGCTGAGCGGAAAGCAAACATCGAACCGTTCGGCTGTTGATGAAGGGTTGTCACTGCGAAGTTCGAGACCTGCTTCCAGACTTTACCGTGGTCAACACTTCGATAGATCCCTGTGGATGTTCCTGCCAGGATCGATCGATAACTTGTACCGAGCAATGCATTAATATAACCGGTGATCACCGACATACCCGAAACGTTTTTGAATGTTACTCCGTTGTCGGTGGAACGGAACATTTTTGCGGAATAATAATTATCGCCGACCAGGATCGTATCACCGTAGAAACCGATGTTCGGAATTCCGACTACTCCGGTATTCATCGGACTCCAGCTATTCCCGAAATCGGATGATCTGTACAACGTTTGGTATGCGATACCGCCTGACGTCATGAACAATTCCTTCTTCGCATTCTCTTTGAAGATGGTCACATTCGGAAATCCGACCGGAAGAGCCTTCCATGTTGCCCCTTGGTTCGTTGACCGATACGTCTGCTCTCTGCCGATAAAGAGATGACCGGAGGGATTCACTGCGATGGTTCCGCTCCCGAACGCCGGAGAGGATATCCTCGACCATGAACCCCCATTGTCGGTTGACCGGAATAATCCATCCTCATTATTGTCATTGTAGCAGATGTAGAGGATCCCGTCCGGAGAGACGGCAACATCATAGATGGAGTTATTATAGAATCCGAGCGTGTTCCACGTATCCCCTCCGTTCGTAGTGGCGCGCACACCGCTGCTCGTCCGTGCGACCACTGTGCCGTTCGGCAGAGCGATGATCTTATACACCGACACAGTGTCAAGCGTCGAGCTGCCTTTGCTCCATGTCACACCGTCATCGGTCGAACGGAGCAGTCGAGCTTTTGCGGGATAGATCTGATTGCTGTTCGTCGCAGCATAGAGTGTTGCACCGCTCTTTGTGAACGATGATACGGTCGAGTCCCCTTGCAGTTCTGAAGGACCGGCAACTTTCATCCAACTGTCGCCATTGTTCGTGGAGCGGTAGATCCCTTTCTGTGTTCCGACAAGAACGGAACCTGTCTGCGTCGTCAGCACCGAAGAACATGACGGTTCATTGATCCCGGTCCCCAGCACGGAGAAACTATTCCCCTTGTTGGTTGACCGCGAGATCTTCTGCTGATTCTGGGCCATGAAGATCGTACCGTTCGGCGCAACAGCCATGTCCTGAACGTAGTTCACTATCAGATGAGCCGTCCATGTATCCCCGTTATTCGTTGAGCGGGTAAAACCGGAACTCAATGCTCCGTATACCGTATCCCCGCCGGCAAATGAAAAACGATTCAGCGTGGCAAAGTATGGTTCTGTGCGCTGCCAAAAGTTCTGAGCGAATATCGGTGATGCTGCGACTAGAATACAGAGTAGAATACTTTTCATGATATCATCCCCTGGTTGATAAATGAACTATAGATCATTTTCCGTATCCCAATTCATCCACTTCCCCGAGGATGAATTTTACCGGGATCTGATTGCAGATCTGTTTTGCTGTATTGCTGTCCGTTGCCGTCATCACGCTGTAGCCTTCGCGGGTGAGCACTTCACGCAGTCTGCGGAGTTCAACGGTATTTTTGTCGATAACGAGGATGTTGATATTCATAGAAGGACTCTTCCTGGTTTTCATCATAAGCATACAAAGGGTGTTCCAGTTTTCTTACGCTCCATTCTTCATATTTTGATGTTTTTGCGAATTATTTTTGTGATATTGTATTCATTGTCGCCGTCATAAGACATCACGAATGTATTTCGTGTCGCAAAAAAGCAACACTCGGACCTATCAGAGATCACCATTCAATGAATCCACAAAGACTTCTCCCCATAATTTTGGCCTTGGCATTATTGCTTTACTGCTCTTCCTGCAAAAATACCTATGATGATCTTCCGGACGCTCCTGAAGTTCCCGTCACGCCCCCTGCGGAAACGGCACCGGAAGCGCCGACCAATCTGGAAATGACCGCGTTCTCTGAATCAGAAGTGCGGCTGCGCTGGGTGGATAACAGCAGTGTCGAATTGTCATTTATTATAGAGCAAAGCACGGACAATGTTAATTTCTCACAGGTGAAAAGTACTTCCGCCAATACCGATACAACTTCGCTGACAGGACCATTCCTGACGACAAAAACTTATTATTTCAGAGTAAGATCAAAGAAGACAACAGCGCTCAGCAATGCTTCGAATATCGTGTCGCGTTCACTGTTCCCTGCTCCGTCAGCGTTGACCATCGTCTCATTCACACCTTCTTCCGTCCAGCTACAATGGGTCGACAACAGTCCGAATGAAACAGCATTCCTTCTTCAACTAAGCATCAACGGCTCACCATATACGAACATCGACAGCACTCTCAGCAACGTCACCTCACGGACGATATCGGGTGTGTTCGATTCCGCAAAGACATATTCATTCAGACTGTATGCAAAGGATGCGAAGAACATTTCAGGATTCTCAAATGCCGAGGCAAGAACATTCGGCCGATGGGTCTTTGTTGCCGGGGGAACATTTTCCATGGGACGGGTCGATCAATTCCGCGATGAACGACCTGTGCATTCTGTGACGCTGTCGGGATACTACATCGGAAAATATGAGGTCACAGTGAAAGAATATCGAGCATTCATCACTGCAACAAAGCGGACAATGCCCGATGCTCCATCATGGGGATGGAATGATGACGAACCGATGGTGAAGGTGAGCTGGAATGATGCGAATGCATATTGCCAGTGGCTTGATACTGTTTCAACGGGAAAATATCGTTTGCCGACAGAAGCAGAATGGGAATTTGCCGCCCGCGGAGGGAATAATTCTCAGGGATTCGCATACAGCGGCAGTAACACTGCAGAGCAGTGCGGCTGGATCTTCACGAACGCCGGCGGAAGGACACGGACCGTCGGTCTGAAAAAATCAAATGAACTCGGGATCTTCGATATGAGCGGAAATGCGTGGGAATGGTGCAACGATTGGCAAAGCACATATCCGGCATCACCTCAACTGAATCCGGTCGGACCTGCCGGCGGATCATTCAAGATCTTCCGCGGCGGCTCATGGTTCGACTATGGACTTACCGATGCTGAAGGACGGGTTGAGACACGGTATGCTTATACTCCGAATAACAAAGTGGACGACGGCGGTTTCCGCATCATCCGTCTCCCCTGATCTGTCTATCCGTCAATCCCCAATTGAGCGAGTAGTTTATAGAAATGGGTCCTGTTCACTCCGAGCATCTGTGCCGCTTCGGATTTTGATCTTGCAGTGCGAAGGACACGAAGAATATAGAGACGACGGAATTCGGTCTCCGCTTCTTCCAGAGAACGGCCGCCGGCAACGACCGGTTCGGAATTCTCCTCCTCAATGATCTCCGGCGGAAGATCACTGACTTCAATGGATTCATTTTTCATCAACACTACTGCTCGTTGAATGATGTTGTCAAGTTCACGCACATTTCCCGGATAGACATAACTCTCAAGCACATTCATGGCATCCGGTGTGATGGGAATTGCATTTCCATTGGAATGCTTTTTGACAAAGTACATCGATAGTTCAGAGACATCCTCCCTCCGTTCACGGAGCGGAGGCATGGTCAATTCTATCACTTTCAATCTGTAATAGAGGTCCTCTCTAAAACTCCCTGTGGAGACCATCTCCGGGATATTCCTGTTCGTTGCCGTAATGATGCGCACGTCGATCTTTTTAGACTGTACACTCCCGAGACGCTCGATCTCCTTCGTCTGAATGACGCGAAGGAGTTTCGCCTGAAGATTCACACTCAGTTCGCCGATCTCATCAAGGAACAACGTACCGCCATGCGCCATCTCGATCTTTCCCGGTTTGGATTTTGTCGCACCGGTGAATGCGCCGCTCTCATATCCGAAGAGTTCGGATTCCAGCAGATCGTTCGGAATGGCACCGCAGTTGATGGTGATCAGCGGACCGGTGCTCCTTCGGCTGTTGTTGTGGATGACGTGCACCAGCAGGTCCTTTCCTGTGCCGTTCTCACCATACAGCATCACGCTCGCTTCTGTCGGAGCGATCTTTGATGCGATCTTCAATACTTCGAACAATTTCCGGCTCGAACCAATGATCTCTTCACATTTCAGGTCCCGGCGGAGGTCATCGAATTTCATCACCGTTTCGGCGACGAGTTTCTTCTCCAGTGTTGTGATCTCCATTGAGATCTCGAATCCCCGGACGATCTGACGGGCGAACGAGAGCAGATAGACGAGGTCGTTCTCGATGAAAGATTTGTCCTTGTTGCGTCTGTCGAGATACACGGCACCGAAGACCTTGTCTTTCGCGACGAGCGGAACACACATTGCTGCGGTAATGCCGAGACGGATAACGCTCTGCTGCATCGCGAAGCGTTCGTTGAACTGCGGGAACTGAGTCGGTTCGGATTTTGTGATGGTGTTGCGGATGACCGTGGTGCTCATCTCTTTTGCTTCGGGATTCGCATCGGGATCCATATTGCAGGCAACGACCGATTCCGTCTCCCCTTTCTCGTTCGCCAGAACGATGAATCCCTGATCGGCATTCAACTCTTTCACCACGGTCGTGACCGCCTTCTCCATCAATGACCGCATCTCCGTTTCCGATGAGAACAGGATGCCGGATGAATATAATACTTCGAACTGACGCTTTGCTTCGGTCATCTGCTCCAGTGACCGTTCGAGTTTCTCGATCTGATCGAAGAGCGCATTCGTTTCACCGTTCTGTTTACGGTTCGCCTCCATCAGTAATTTGAACAGCTTGTCGACCTTCTTCGATACATCCGGGGCGGGCGGCGAGTTCTTGAGCAGCGATGTCAATTCCATGAATTCGGAAGAGAACTGGCTCATGGAGTCGCTCAATAGTTTTTGATATTTTTGGCGAAGTTCAGACATAAGAGCAATTGATAATTGACAATAGAAAATGGAAAATTGTGAATGCGGAACGGATCATGCAGAATATTTACTTTGATCGATCATTCAACGTACGGAACATTGTTCACAGATCATGTACGGCACTACTCACTGCATCGGCGGAGGGATACCGTTCATTGATATCCTTCGAAAGACATTTCATGACTACAGAATCCCATTCAGCCGTGATCCCAATGCGTAACGATGATGGTGTCGGCGGTGTTGTATTAAAGATGGAATGGATCAAGGCGATCTCGTTCTCCCCTTTGAACGGCAATTGACCGGTCAGCAGTTCATACATGATCACACCAAGCGAAAATATATCAGTTCTGCTGTCAACATCCAAACTTGTCACTTGTTCAGGGGCAACATACCCGAGTGTTCCGAGGACGGTCCCGAGCGATGTCATTGTTGTAACGAGCGGTGATTTGGAAAGACCGAAGTCCATGATGCGCGCTATACCGTCCGCACCGATCATCACATTGGCGGTCTTCAGGTCGCGGTGGACGATCCCTTTCGAGTGGACCTCCGATAATCCGGCGCAGATCTGCAGAACTTTCTCCTTCACTTCGGACAGAGGAAGTTCTTTTTCGCGCTCCAATTTCTCTTTGAGCGTTCCTCCCTCAAGATATTCCATCGCGATAAATCCCCGTTCATTCGATTCACCGATCTCGAAGACCTTTACGATATTCGGGTGTGCGAACGATGCGAGCAGATGTCCTTCAGCGGTCAATCTCCGTCTGTTCTCCGGATCCTTCAGCAATTCTGGATTCAACACTTTCAACGCAACGATCTTCTTCGTTCCGGAATCGACCGCTTTATAGACCTTCCCCATTCCTCCCGACCCCAACAGTGACAGGATCTTAAAATGGGAGATATACTGCGCTTCACGTTTATTGACGATCTTCTGGACAATGAACAATCCAACGATAGCCGACAACAGCGTGCCGGAGAATGTAACGGAATATGCGACCGTTTCGGACTCATACACCGTTACATGAATAAGAGCAAAATAGATGACTAAAATAGAAGCGATCATCGTTCTCTGCAACAAGATCTTTTCGGCACCAATGGACCGTGCAACAATGAACAGGATGAAGGCAATCACCAGAAGAAAGAGTGTAAATATAGAAAGCGATACACCTGATATGAGCGAGACGGTCCTTCGGATCGATCTGACAGTACCATTCAGGATCTGAGTGAAAATATTCGATTCCGATATTGATAGACGGGAACCAGCCGCAACATTATCCACCGTAACAGATCGACCTGACGGGAATAGTGCCGTGATCGAATATGTCACACCGGGAAGCGCACCGAAATGAAGTGAATTTTGGGTTCCCGATGACAATTGATTTCCGCCGGTTCCGACCGTTGACGATGAAACCGTACCGTTCGATCCTCGCAGCATTACTTTGGCGCCGACCGCTGAACGGTTCGACTCCGCACCTGTGAGGTTCACTTTAATAAATGTCTGCTCATCAAGATTATTTCTGAACAGGGCTGCACGGTCCCCTTTACCGAGGGAGGCGCGCGCACTTCCGATGAACAGGTCAAGGTCGCCGTCGTCATCTGTATCTTCGAATGACGGAGTTCCCGTGAATTGGATGCCGACACGTTCCGATACTTCGGTGAATCGATGTTCCTTCGAATTGAGGAAAAGCGTTGAACCGTCAAAGAGATCAATGAACCCGTCATTATTCACATCACCTGCACCGACGATGCCGTTGATCGGTTCAGGATGATTATTCACATGAGTCATTCCGCTGAGTTTCGATACATCTGTGAAATGCCCTGAGCCGTCATTCGTCCAGATGATCGGCGGGACCTTTTGGCTGTGGATGAAGACATCCAAATTCCCGTCGTTATTGAGATCAGCGAGCGTGATACCGGTAGGTGAAAGATCGGACGACGAATAGAACAGCGAATCGTCGACCTCAGTGAAATGAAGTCCGCCGGAATTCAGAAAAAGACTGAAGAATTTATTCTTGCTGCTGACATAATACGGGATCAGAATATCGACGAGTCCGTCATTATTGAAATCCCCGAAAGCCGCACCGTATGACATATGCTCGAGGATCTTACTGATGCCGGCATTCCCTGCTACCCTTTCAAATGTTCCCGCGCCATTTCCGAGAAAGATCTGATCGGGAAGGTCGCAGTTGGAGAGATACAGATCGAGATCACCGTCATTATTGAGATCGATGAATTTTACACTCAACGGTGCCATCGGCGCGATCTCACTGAACGTCAGTCCCGAGCGTGCGGTAAAGTCACGGAAACCGCCGAAGGATGTACCGAGATAGAATTTGAAATTCCGGTGATCGATCAATTGAAGCATATCTGTTTCACCGTCGTTGTTCACGTCACCGACCGCCATCGTCACGGCATCTTTCGGAGAATTCATCAGCGCTGTGGATGAAGTTATATCGGAAAATTTCCCGCCGATATTCTCATAGACAAGTGATGAGCCGCCGTCATTTGCCACGACGATATCCGGCACACGGTCCGAATGACGGTAGAGAAATGTGCCGAGCTTACCGATATGACGAAGTCCGCTCTGACCGGTCACATCGGTGAAGGAGAAACCGAGCGATTGCGACGTTGTGTATATTCCCTGATTCCCGATGATCCAAAAATGCAACGTACCGGAAGTATCCTTCACGACAGAGATGTCGGAAAAATAATCATCATACTGTTTGATGGTCTCATCCTGTATCCACACCGTTCCGTTGAATGACAGAAGCGTGGAATTATTCCCGACGATCCATGCATGGCGGCCATCCATCACCATAACGGATGACAACTGTTCGCGGATATCAACTTCTTCCTTCTCCCATTTCATTTTTCGGCAGCGAAGGACCGTTCCGCTGTTCCCGACCGCCCACCCGGTGGAATCATCCGCCATGGAGATCTTTTGCAGCGTCTGTCCTGTCGGCGAAACTATTTTTTTCCATGCTCCGTTCTCATATCGGATGATGATCCCGTTCCGTCCGACCGCCCAACCGGTCTGCTGCGAAGTCATTGCTATATCATTCAGATCTCCATCATACACATTCACGCGTTCTTTGTGGATTAGAGGACTTTCAACTTCCTTCCACGAAGAACCATTAAAATATAGGATGTGACCCTGCTGACCTACCATCCAGGCAGTTCCATCATTGAAACAATGGATTCCTTTCATCATAACATGGTCGACATCATCCCACATGATCTTCGGTAACGGGATCTCTTTTCTCACACCATTGTTGAATTCAGAAAGTATAGGCCGGTAAGCACCTTCATGAGTCAGATGTGTCACCGTCCATAGATCGGAGGAATCTGCCCGGGCGATCAGCGGATAATCCGAATATGGATAGTCGAAGATCGGAGACCACGCACCATTTGCAAATGTATAAGCTTTTCCCCTCACCTCTTTCCCCATGCCGCGGCTGATAGCGATTCCGTTATGTGGCGAGAACATCGTGATCCTATACCCCAGATCGACCATCGCCTGGCGATACCACCTGATTGGGATATTTGAGACAGAAATGCTTGTTTCCTTACGATCCTCAATCCGAGAACATCCGCCGATCCCCATAAGAATGAGGAGGACGATCAGGATGACCGTGACAGGAACTCTCCGATGCAGATGTATGTTCAGTATGGAGTGGATCATTGAAGAATTTACAGAAACTTAAAAAATTTCCCAATTGAATATTGATGAACTAACGGTTATTTTAACATAATCAAACACTACAGGAGAAACAATGAAACAGATCATATTCATCCTCACCGTTGTTGTTGCATTTACACTGACCGCCGCAGAAAAGACCAAAACAGTCTCTCTGAACATCAAAGGCATGACCTGCGAATCGTGTGCAGGAACTGTTCAGAAAGCATTGAAGAAAGTTGACGGCGTAAAAGAAGCAAAGGTCGATCTGAAGAACAACAAAGCAACAGTGACACTTGCCAGCGCAACGACTACCTCGGACATGCTGGTGAAAGCAGTGAGTGATGCAGGATTTACCGCGACCGAAGGTGCCGGAGTCCCGAAAATGGAAACAAAGAAAAAAATGGGTGAAGAAGAATGCAAGGGAGATTGCTGCGATGATGAAGGCGGAAAAACGATGAAACATTCGAAAGCAAAAAAAGGCGAAATGAAGAAATCGTAATTCTGAAAGAATATCCTACAAATACAAACGCCGCTCTACCTCCCCAGGAGAGCGGCGTTTCTTTTGTACCCATGACACGACCTGGTCACGTCATGGATCACATCTATTTTACCAAAAGCATCTTCTTCATTGAAACATTCCCTTCCGCTGACAGCTGATAGAAGTACATTCCGCTGGCGAGTGAACTGCCGTTGAACGGAACTGAATGAATCCCCGCCTGTTCCATACCGTCCGTCAGTGTTTCAACCAGCCGGCCCAATGCATCATATACGGAAAGCGTCACATGGCTTTCACGAGATAATTGAAAACGGATCTGCGTGGTAGGATTGAAAGGATTGGGATAATTTTGGGAAAGTGAAAATGAACCGGGTGTATCAGTCGATTGCTGTCTCACGGACGTCGTCATTTCGACCTTCGGTCTCCAGAACATCGTGCCGCCGTAAATGCCGACGACCAGATTCGGACCAATTTCGGCAATGCATTGAACGTAAAGATCATATCCTGTTAATCCGGTGCTGGAGGGAATCCAATTCGTTCCTTTATCTTTCGTCAGAACTACTCCTCCAGAGTAAACGCCAACAAAAAGATTTTTTTCACTGACGCACATTGACCAGCTTTTCATAGCGCCGCCTGGTCTTGTCCAGTTTCCGCCGTTATTCGTTGAGACATACACACCGGATGAGTTCGTTCCGGCAAACAGCGTGCTGTCAATTTTGGCCAATGCTTTCACATCAGTGCTTGGAATTCCAGTACTCGAGGCATTCCATGTCACCCCTTTGTCTGTGGACAAAAAAACACCGCCGGTCGCAGTCCCAACAAAAAGATTATTCCCGCTCAGCAGCATCGTTTGTATATCTTTTTTTGTCAATCCGGTATTGAGTGCGGTCCACGTAGCAGCATTGTCTGTCGATACAAATACACCTCCGCTGTACGTTCCCGCGTAAATTTTAATACCATCGGTAACGAGCGCATAGACTGATCCCGTTAGTCCAGTATTGGTCGGATGGCTCCAAGTTGTCCCATTATCCGTTGTAATGAACACACCGCTCATTGTGCCGGCCGCGATCACGTTCCCGACCGATGTAAATGAAAATACCTGAGGACTGTATAAACCCGTATTGACACCGGCCCACGTAACACCATTATCCGTCGACAAGTATGCGCCAGCTTGGGTACCGGCAAAGATATTCTTGTCTTTTGTAAAAAGGCAATTTATCGAGGTGCCGTAAGTACCGCTGACGGGTTTCCACTGTGAGAACAGTGATGAAGTAAGGAAAAGTACTACCACGACAGCGTAAAAGAATCGAATCATGAATCCCCCTATATAGTGTTAATAATGCGTCAGTGAATACTACAAAGTATGACCGGACAGTAATATTCTCAATGACGCATATGCGTCATTTTGATCTCTGCACAAGAGGGTTTTGTCTTAATTGTAATTGAAAAAGAAGATTGAAGCAAAATTGAGTGAGCGGGAATATTTTTTAGAGCAGTCCCTGCTTGATCGCTTTCGCGACCGCTTCACTGCGGGAATGGACGTGGAGTTTTTCGTAGATGTTGCGGATATGATTTCGTACGGTTTCAGGCGAAATGAATATTTTTTCAGCGATCTGTTTGTAATTGAGTCCCTGCACCAGCAGTGCAAGCACTTCCTGCTCCCTCTCCGAGATCTGCTGGTCGGATTTCTCCTTTACTTCGCCGCGTGTCTTGAATGCTTCGAGCACTCTGCGTGCAACGAATGGAGTCATGGACGTTCCGCCGTTCACGGTCTCCTGAATTGCTTCGAGAAGTTTTTTTCCGGGAGTCTGTTTCAGTAAGTATCCATCAGCGCCCGCAAAGATTGCCTGCATGATCTTATCATCATCCGCATAGTTCGTGAGCATGACAATGCGCGGAGATGCCGAACGTTTCTTTAATTCCTGCACCCCTTCGATCCCTGAGCGTCCGGGAAGTCCGATATCCATCAGCACAACATCGCACTCAGGCATGGACGACAATGCGTCATTCACATTCTCAAAGACTGCCGTCAGTTCGTAACCGTCGGTCGATCCGATCACTTCACTGACGATCTCGCGGTACATCGGATGATCCTCGACGAGAACGACACGGATATCTTTTTGTTTATTCTTTTTCTTCATCGTTAGTAATTTCCTATCCGGCGGTGTGAATATCAATGACGCAGTTGCGTCATTTTGATCTTCAGTGAAATGGTCGTGCCGGTATTCTTCGTTGATGAAACGGACAATTCACCGCCGATGCTTTCAGCACGCGAACGCATATTCACCAGTCCATTCCCGCCGATCGTTCTTGTTCGATCCCTTTCGGTGCGGATCCCTATACCGTTGTCATTGATCGACAAATAGAAATGCTCATCCTCGAACCTCGCGGTCAGTTCAACCGCCGATGCCTGCGAATGTTTCACAACATTGTTCATCCCTTCTTTGAAGATCAGATAGACATTCTTCCGCACATCATCATCGATCATCATTCCCGGCGGGATCACGCAGAATGCAAGATGACATTCAATGGAATGATCGCCGCACCACTGCACCGCTGTATCGCCGATGCGGTTCACCAGATGATCGAGTGAATCATGTTTTGGGGACAGGGACCAGACCACCTCTTCCATCGCCTGTTTCGCTCCGGATGAGAGTAACGATATCTTCTTCACAGCATCGGAAAGTTCTGACCGTTTGACGGATTTCTTCCTCTGGATCATATCCGAATAGAGCGAGATACTGCTGATGGTTGAAGCCACATCATCGTGAAGGTCCCTGGCGATCTGCTGCCGGGTGCGGTGCCGTTCTTCCATCAATGCCTGCTGTTTTTTCAGTTCCTCGATATTGCGCAGATATTTCCTCCGTGAAATGGCCCAGACACTTCCGGCGATCACGCCGATGAACAGCAGTACGAGAATGATCCGGAACCACACTGTTCCCCACCACGGCGGGCGGATAATGATGCGCACTGAAGCGCCTTCTTCATTCCACACTCCGTCATTGTTCGTCCCTTTCACCTGAAAAAAATATTCTCCCGGCGACAGATTCGTAAAACTTGCATACCGGCGGACATCAGTAAAGGTCCATTGCTCGTTCACCCCGATCATGCGGTACGCGTATCGATTCTTAAGCGGGGCAACATACGAAAGCGACGCAAATTCAAAGGAGAGGAAATTCTCATTATAGTTCAGCGTGATCGTTCTGTTCTGCAGCAGTTCATTCCGCGGCTGTTCAAAGATCCGGAAATCCGAAATGGCGATCTGAGGAACAACAGTGTTCTGTCCGATCGCTTTGGGATCGAATTCCACGAATCCGGCAATGCCGCCGAACAGCATCTTACCGCCACTGTCGGCGAGGAATGCATTGTGGTTGAATTCGTTCGCCGGCAATCCGTCGTGGACCGTGAAATTGAAGAACCGCTCCGTCCGCGGCTCAAAGCGAGTGAGTCCTTTGTTGCTGCTCATCCAGAGATTCCCTTCGCGGTCCGGAATGATGCAGTAAAGATTATCATTGATCAGGCCGTTGGATTCCCGGAAATGCCGTATGGAGATCTTTCCGTCCGGCAGTGTGATGATGCGGTTCAATCCTCCGCCATATGTCGCTGCCCAAAGCGTATCGTTGACCTGGACAGCATCCATGATAATGGAGTGACTGAGGGAAGTTGAATCATTTTTCAAATGTTTCAAAGGGACTTCGGAGCGTCCGGTCTTGGCGTTATATCGATAGAGGCCGTCGTTATTGGTACAGATTAGAATCTCATTCGGAACGTTCGTCTTCACCAATCGAAGTATCTGGAAGAATTTATGGACAGTAGGATCAAACTGTATCTGTTCAAACCGTTCATAATTTGGATCTGTTGTGCGATACAATCCGTCATTCGTTCCGATCCATAACGCGTCATCCAAATACAAGAACGTAAAGATCCTCCACAAGGTGTTCTCGTTGGAAGGATACGGGTGTTTCCTGTCAAACCGTTTCTTCTGCTCATTCCATACAAAAAATCCGTCTCGCGTTCCAACGAGCATTGTTCCATTCGGAATACGGGTCAAAGAAAGGACGGTCGTCTTCGGGATGTTGAAATTCCTGCCGAGCGTCACATACGAACCATTCTTCTTTCCGAGAAGGAATATCCCCTCGCGTGTTCCGATCCACAATGAATCTTTCCCGGCTCTAAGGAAACTGACAAGTTCGTTGCTTCCGATTCCGGAACGTGCAAAGAACTGTTCGTCATAGGCATGGAACTCCTTCCGTTGCGGCACTGCTTTATTCAGTCCGGAAGACGTTCCGACCCAGACCACTCCTGACCGGTCCTGATGAAACGACATGAGCGAAGTCGCATTGAGACTCGATTGGTCTGCGGGATCATGATGATACTCTTCAAGGGAATCGATGATGATCGAAGAATTACCCGAACGGTGAAATGATCTGATGTGGATCAGCCGTTCGTACGCTACGATCCACATCGAACCATCCGTCGCCGGATGGAACGGTTTGAGCACATCTTCACTATTGATGTGATGACCATTATAGAGCACATCCAAATAGATACGTTTCGCCGGATCGAATACCACAATCTGATTACTCACCGCTGTACACCAGTATAGGCCATTATTGTCCCGCGTCGGTTGATTAGCACCGATCTTATTCTTTTTAGAATCGATGTACGGATAGGCCGAATAGGATGAATTCTTCAGGTTGTACCGAATAAGTCCGTCGAACGAACCAAGCCAGAGGATCTCCGATGATTCCTGATAGATACCGAGAATGGTCAGGGTCTTGCCGCGAGAAGTGTTGATGCTCGGCAGAACGATGTTGGTAAAATGTCCTGTCGTCGTATCGTATATACTGAATCCTTTGTGCGTTCCGAAGTATATATCACCATTCATCCCTTGAATAACGGAATAGACAAATGGTGAATTGATCGCAACTGGATTCGATGAATCCGGAAAGAATTGTTTTACCGATGCGGAACGAGGTTGAAAACGGTTCAGTCCGTTCTGTGTGGTCAGCCATAGATAACCGGAATGATCCTGAACGATATTACGGATGTTGTTGTTGGTGAGCGATGTTGTATCGTTCGGTATATTTCGGTATGTGAGGAAAGTATAACCGTCATAACGGACCAGTCCATCCCAAGTACCAAGCCAGAGGAATCCCTCCGCATCCTGAAAGATACTGCTGACGGTGCTTTGCGGGAGGCCTTCCTTCAAACCGATATGGTCGAACTTGAGTGGCTGTGCGGCAGCGATGTAATAACTGATGAGAAGAAGGATAACACAACGGTTCATGGATGAGAATATACGAGGCGGGAGCGATGACAGCAACAGGTGAATAAAAAAGAACGCCGCTTTACCTCCCCAGGAAAGCGGCGTCGGTCATGTCATCCATTCCCACAATGTGCGGACGACAATCACTCTTTTGAAATCAGACAATCAGCTATGATTTATTTCAGCATGATCATTTTTTTCATTGATACTTGCGCACCGGACATCAATCGATAAAAATATACTCCGCTGGAGAGGTTTGCTCCGTTGAACTCCGCCGAATATGTTCCGGCATTCATCTGTCCCTGAACGATTGTCGCGACCTCTCGTCCCACTGCATCATACACCTTCAGTGAAACGGATCCGTTCTGTGACAATGTGAAGTCGATCTTGGTGGATGGATTGAACGGGTTCGGATAATTCTGCGAAAGTGAAATATCCTTTGGGATGACTCCGGAATGGATCTCTTTCACATGTGTGATGCCCAATTCGGACAAACCCCGGCGGAGGATACCGCCGTTGCTGAATCCTGCATAGAGCGTGTCCCATGCTGATGCTAAGAATGTCAGAGTCGGAGATGATGTCGGTAATCCCTGGTTCGTCAGTGACCACGTTGTTCCCGAATTCGTCGACATGTACATTCCTTTCGATGATACACGGACGAACATATTATTGTTGAGAGAAAGAACTGATTGAACATTCGAACTGAATGCGGTGTTCACTTCCGGCCATGTAGTTCCGGTATCCGGGGACCAATATAATTTCCCTCCGGTCATCGTCATCAATCTGTTTTTATGGAGCATCAATTGTCCCGCAGCGAGTGTTACTGTCTTCGTGATCCAACTCCGTCCCCTGTTCCCAGACAGATACAATTTTGTTGTGCCGTTCGAAACGTACATCGTATCTTTGATGATCGTCATACTGGATACTGCACCTGCCGGAAAACCCGTATTTCCCCAATTCACCCAACTCGTTCCGTTGTTCGTTGTCCGGAATAATCCTTCCTTCATACAGCCGTAGATGGTGTCCGCGTCTGTATAGAAACCATTCACCGTAGCGGTCGCCGAAAGTCCGGTATTCACTGTTTTCCACGTTGCACCGGTATCGAATGACGCGTAGACACCTCCAAATGCAACCGTTCCGAACAGAGCACCTTTTTTCTCGAACATCAATGAGATATAGGTTTGAGTACTATTGGGTGCCATCACCGGAGCGGACTTGGTCCACGTTGATCCGCGGTTCAATGAAATATATATCCCCTTGTCGTTCGTTCCATTCATGCTCACCAGAAGCCGCTCACCGACCTGAACGAATCCCATCACATCTCCATTATACATATTAGATGAAAGCATGGTCCAGTTGTTTCCATTGTTCGTTGAGACAGCAATTCCCTTACTCGTTCCCATCGTGATAACGTTGCCGCTGATGGATGAGGAAAGGATGCCCGCGTTAGTGCCGAGTCCAATAGTATCGATCTGCCAGCTCTGGCCTCCGTTAAGCGAACGATATACCCCGCCGACTTGACCGATGAAGAGGGTATCACCGTAGCCGGTCAGCGTCCTTCCATACAGAAATGCGGGAAGGTTGTTGTTGATCTTCACCCACGTGTCGCCGTTGTCGGTCGATTTATAGATGGAATCTTTTCCGCTGTTCACACCGCCGTTGCTGTTGGCAACATAGATATTCCCTTTGGCGGAGATGATGCTGTAGGATAATTCCACATAGAGTGTGTTCGTGCGGATCTTCGTCCAGGACGATCCCAGGTCGGTCGAGCGGAATATCCCCTCATCCGTTGCGGCGAATGCTACGCTGCCATTCG
>JBMOHT010000032.1:0-27826 GCA_049317705.1 Bacteroidota bacterium
AAAGGACACATGGCGAACATCCTTCGTCTCTATAATGAGGGGAAGATGGATATCGCCGGACCGATGGGATATGACGAAGATCTTCGTGGTATCTTCATCTTTAATTGTACATCCTATGAAGAAGTGCTGAATCTTTGTGCAACGGATCCTGCAGTGAAAGCCGGCAGACTCGTTGCCGAGATCCATTCCTGGTGGGCGCAAAAAGGAGCAAAGCTCCGTTAATTTTCTCATCCGCGATGATCCGTCCTTTTCCGTCTGATCCGTGTTCCATTCAACGAATATTTTAATGCTCTCTATAAAAGAACATATCGAACTGAAACCCTTCACCACGCTGAATCTCGGCGGTCCCGCTGATTTTTTCTGCGAATGCACGTCCGTCTACGAACTGCAGGATGCGCTCCGCTTTGCAGCAGGTAGGGAAGTGCGTACACACATTCTCGGCGGCGGGAGCAATACCATTTTCTCCGATTCCGGTTATCAGGGATGCGTGCTGAAGATCGGTATGAAGGGAATCACTTACGTTGAGGACGGCGGCGATGTTCTCGTTACAGCGCAGGCGGGAGAGGATTGGGAATCGTTCGTCCGCACGACGGCGGAGAAAGGATTCTCCGGACTGGAATGTCTCTCGGGAATTCCCGGAAGCGTCGGTGCAACGCCGATACAGAATGTCGGTGCGTACGGACAGGAAGTGAAGGACACGATCGAATCAGTGAAAGTGCTTGAACGGACAACGCTGAACGAGATAACATTTCTCAATGCTGATTGTCATTTCTCATACCGCACGAGCAGATTCAAAACGACCGACGCAGGAAAATATATTGTCACCTCGGTGACCTTCCGTCTGAAGAAGAACGGACGTCCAACGATCCATTATCCGGAAGTGAAGAAGATCATCGATGCTTCGGTGGATCTTTCAACGCTTGCCGACGGACGTGAATCATTGATCGCGGTCCGCGATATTGTGATCGGACTCCGAAAGAAAAAATCGATGGTGATCGATCCGAACGATCCGAACACTCGGTCCGTCGGTTCATTCTTCCTGAATCCTATCGTCGATAGCGCTGTTCTGCAACATGTCGGTGGTGTGTGGTCCAAGATCGGCGACGGATCGCCGGTACCGACATTTCCTTTTGAAGAAAAGAAGAAGATCCCCGCTGCATGGCTGATCGAGAAATCCGGATTTAAGAAGGGGACGAAGAAGAACGGTGTCGGTATTTCAGAGAATCACACATTGGCGCTCGTCAATTATAATGGAACTGTTGATGCTCTGCTGCAGTTAGCAACAGAGATACAGGCAGGCGTTGAATCGGTCTTTGGTGTTCGGTTGGAACTTGAGGCGAATGTCGTTTCGTAACATTGTAACCACTAAGGCACCAAGTTCACGAAGAACACAAAGAAGAATTTTACGGAACATGTTTTTGCTAACTTTTGTGTCTTCGTGCCTTTGTGGCAAAAGAAGAAAAGAGCTTCGCCACAAAAACACAAAGGCACAAAATCCCACAAAAGATATGGGAAAATTAGTGGCATTGTTTTTTCTCCGCATTTGTGTCTTTGAGCCTTTGTGGCTGGATATTGATCTTATTAAATCACATTTATCAATCAGGGAGAACAGATGAACAGAATACTCGTATTCACAATTCTAACCGTGTGCGCATGCTTTGCCGGAGAGAAGAAATCGTGCTGCGGACCAACCGCAACGGAAGAATTCGCCGCATTCGGAAAGGATATAGCGTTCGTGTCGCTTCACGAAGCACCCGAGCCGTTCGTCTTCAAATCGGTCGGCGGTGAATCGAAGAAATTGAAGACCGCGGACGGACTCGAAACGGTCATCTATCAGGTAATGGCTGGAAAACCGACGAACAATTATCTGCTCGTCTTCCACGAATGGTGGGGATTGAATGATTATATCAAGCAGGAAGCGGAGACATGGCAGCGTGAACTCGGCAGTGTGAATGTGATCGCCGTGGACCTGTATGACGGAAAGATCGCCATGGTACCCGATTCAGCGAAGAAATATGTCGGTGAAGTGAACGAAACACGCGCCCGCGCCATCATCCAGTCCGTGATCGATCATGCCGGCCCGAAAGCGAAGATCTCAACGCTCGGCTGGTGCTTCGGCGGCGGCTGGTCCATGCAGACCGCGTTGATGGTCGGCAAACAGGCCGCCGGCTGCGTGATCTATTACGGCATGCCGGAGAAGAATGTGGAAAAACTGAAATCGCTCAACTGCGACGTTCTCGGCATCTTTGCCACGCAGGACGGATTCATCAACGGTGAGGTGGTCGGACAGTTCGAAAAGGATATGAAAGCCGCGAAAAAGAATTTGACCGTGAAGAATTTCGATGCCGTGCATGCATTCGCAAATCCGAGCAATCCGAAACATGATAAGGAAAAGACCGCCGAAGCGAACGCCGCTGCGCTGGCATTCCTGAGATCGAAGATGAAATGATGAAGATATTTCTATTGGTCATTTTCTTTGCTGTTGTGCTCCATTCCCAGACACCGTATGATTCACTCTATTTGAAAAGCGCGGTGTATAAGAATCAGACCGAACTGTTCGCGATGTCCAAAATGAAAAAGGCGGATATCGTTTTCCTCGGCAACTCCATCACGGCGGGAGGGAACTGGAACGATCTTCTCGGCCGGGAACGGATCGCGAACCGCGGCATCGGCGGGGATAATACGCTCGGCATGCTTCACCGTCTGCAGTATGTGTATGGACTCCGGCCGAAACTATGCTTTATCATGACAGGTATCAACGATCTGTATGCAGATGCATCGGTGGAATTGGTCTTCGCAAATTATTGTGCCGTGATCGATACGCTCCGCAACCATAAGATCATTCCTGTCATACAGTCTACGCTTCATGTCAATCCGAAGTGGAAACGGACTGAAGAGAAGAATCCTCTCGTGGCACAGTTGAATGGACTGCTGAAAGAGTACGCAGAGAAGAATAGCATTACGTTCGTTGACGTGAATTCCATCCTATCGACGAACGGTGTGCTCCGCGATGAGTTCACGACGGACGGAGTACATCTGACCGCTGCTGCTTACGGAGCGTGGCGCGAATTGTTGTTCCCGATCCTGAAAAAACACGGTTTGTAATCCCTGCAACATTCGTTATATTCGTTTATAAAAAAATGATCTTTCAATATCAGGAGAAGTTGTAATGAAGCAGTTCCTTGCAGTTGTTGTAGTTCTTTGTCTCATAGCGGTCAGCGCCGCTGCGCAGCAGCCGAAACAGGCCGCAAAAAAAGCAAAATCATCGGTCCTTAAAACGAATGAAGAGAAGATGAGCTATCTGAGCGGTTACGATCTCGGTCTGAAAGTGTCCAGTAACGTGAACGCAAATAAATTCCCGTTGAGGAGTTCGGCTTTCATTCTTGGATTGAAGGAAGCGCTTGAAGGAAAAGAGAATCAGATGACCCCGGAAGAGATCAAAGCATGCGTCGAGATCTTTCAGAAGATGGCACCGAAATCGAACGATGATCAGAAACTTGCCGCCATTGCCGAAAAATATAAGAAGGAAGGGGCTGAATTTTTGGCCGCCAACGCGAAGAAGGACAGTGTGAAAACGACCGCGAGCGGACTCCAATACAAGATCCTCCGTGAAGGAACCGGAGCATCTCCGGTTGAGACCAGCTCGGTCACCGTTCATTATCGCGGTCAATTGATCAACGGTGTTGTGTTCGATGAATCATATGCACGCAATGAGCCGGCCGTCTTCAAAGTGAACCAGGTGATCAAAGGATGGACCGAAGGTGTGATGCTGATGAAAGAGGGAGCGAAATTCGAGTTCTACATTCCGTACAATCTTGCGTACGGTGAACAGCCGGTCGGTCAGTTCATTCCGCCCGGATCCACATTGCTCTTCGTGGTGGAACTGATCAAAGTGAATTAAGAAGAAAATAGTTTGTCAAAACAGCGAATCCTGACGCGAACCGTCAGGATTCTTTTTTTTCCTAACCATGAAGGTTAAATTTATTCTGTTAGCGGAGTTTCAAAAGAACATTGTTATTCCTATTCCAAAAAGACTCCTTTGAGAACTATCCTATCGAAGATCCAGCTACCAGCATCCAGCATCATGGATTCCCGCCAAAAGCTGCGGGAATGACATGTTGTATTTTCTAAAATAGATTTCATCATCCGTATAGTCACTCATGGTTACAGTATCACGATCTCATCTGCGAACAGCCACGCTTTATTCCCGCTCCCTTTATGCCACGACGGACAGAGTCCGATATTCGCTGCGCGTACACGTATGAATCGTGTCGGTTTTGTTATGTTCCGGCTCACCGCTTTGATCATCGCACCTTCCTGCTGAGGCGCAACACCGGTCGTTCCGGAAAAGATCGTTTCATAGGTGATGCCGTCCGTTGAGATCGAATACTCAATTGTTTGCGGGAAGAAGATCCATGCATTATTGTCCTGCAGGAATCGGGCGGTGACGGATGAGATCTGTTTGATACTTCCAAGATCGATCACTGCATCAAGATCATTTTGTTCGTATCCCTGCCAATGTCCTACTCTGAAATCTTCTATGCCGAAGATCCCGTCCACCAGTCCCTCATTTCCTCCCGCCGTATATTGATCGCTGTACTTCGTCTTCAGTGTGATCGTTCCCGGTGATTCCGACTTGATGAACTCTGCTTCGATCGGAGCACTGCTGATCCCGTTCTTTACGGCTGTTGCAGCGATCCGTGTTCTCTCCGTAATTGTGAACGGAGCATGATACGGCAGCGAAGTTCCGTTGTTGATGGAATATAGAATGTTCGCATCGTTCTCGGTCGTATTCAGCGTGATGACGGCAGAATCGCGGAAGGATGTACCGACAGAGGAGAAATATGGAACAGCAGTGAATGGAATATTGAGCGGTGCAAGTCCGTTCTTCACTTGATCGAATGTGGTTGAAGGTGCAGCGCCGAGCTCAAGATGGATCGCGGCTCCGTTCACAATATCGTTGTGTGAAATGAACAGTTCCTTCAATGGACTTCCATTCTTCTGAGCGGAGAGGATGTATCGGTCATCCGGTGAATGACGTTTTGATGTTATGACAAATTCTTTTTTGTTTGATAGACGGATCTTTACGGAATCGAACAGCGGTGCCGTCATCGTATATTCGGGATTCCCCGGTGTCACCTGATACAATCCCATTGCACTCATGACGAACCAGGCGGACATCTGTCCGCAATCCTCATTCCCCGAAAGTCCGTCCGGTCTGTTCGAATACATCTCGTTTAAGATCTGCCGAGTCCGTTCCTGCGTCTTGGCTGGCGCGCCGGCATACGTGAAGAGATACGCCATGTGATGACTCGGCTCATTCCCGTGCGCATATTGTCCGATCAATCCGGTGATGTCGGACTGCTGCCGTCCTTCGAGTTTGCTTTCGGTTGAAAAGAGTTCGTCGAGTTTCCCGATGAATTTCTCTCTTCCTCCGTACAATTCCATCATTCCGCCGATGTCCTGCGGGACGAAGAAGCTGTACTGCCAGGAATTCGCTTCAGTGAAATCGAGCGAGACCGAAGCAGGGGTGAACGGACTGTTCCACATGCCGTTCTTCTTCCCGCGCATGAATCCGGACGACGGGTCGAACACATTGCGGTAATTCTGTGAACGCCGGTAGAACCGTTCAGCGATATCCTTTTTCCCGAGTGATTCTGCCGTGCGTGCAATGCACCAGTCGTCATATGCATATTCCAGTGTCTTCGAGACGGATTCGGATTCCTTTTCACCAAGCACATATCCATGTTCCCTGTAAGACTTCAATCCGAAATGATCCTTCTCCGCACTGTTGATCATTGCTGCTAACGCTTTCTCTTTATCGATCCCCGGAATATTCTTTGCGATCGCATCGGCGATGACGGAGACGGAATGATATCCGATCATGCAGTATGTCTCATTCGAACTGAGCTCCCACACCGGGAGCAATCCGTTCTCTTCATACTGTGAAAGGAATGTATTGATGAAATCCACTGTCCGCTTCTCATCGATGATCGTCATCAGCGGATGCAGTGCGCGGAACGTGTCCCACAGCGAGAAGACGGTAAACCGGGTGCCGCTGAGTGATGTATGAATGGCGTTGTCCATTCCGCGGAACCGTCCGTCCGCATCGGAGTATGTGTTCGGCGCGATCATGCTGTGATAGAGCGCGGTATAGAAGACTGTCTGCTGATCCTTTGTGCCGCCGTAGACGGAAATTTTAGAAAGCTCATTGTTCCATTGTTTCGCCGTATTTTTTGTGATGGATTCAACATCCCATCCTCGTGCTTCCGCAAGAAGATTCTTCCGCGCACCGTCCGCGCTGACGGATGAAAGTGCTACTTTCACGATCAGTTCCTGCTTCTTTTTTGTGTTGAACAGAAGCGCTGCTTTCACATTCGTCCCGTTTGCATGGGTCGTATTCCACATGATCGAGTCATTGTTCGTTACGGAGATCGACCGGATGGGCAGGGAGAATTGTGCTACAAAATAAAGCCGCTGGTTCTGCGCCCATCCGCGCGAATGCCTGTAGCCGCTGATCTCTGTTGTTCCGTTCTTTTCCATCTGTGATTCGATCACCACGTCCGGACCGAGTCCGTGATGAAGATCGATGATGACAAATGCAGAATCTGTTCTTCTAAAGCGGTAGCGGTGGACTCCCACTCGCGTTGTTGCTGTCAGATCGACATCGATCAGTCCGTTGTCGAGCACAACGTGATAGAATCCTGCCCCGGCAAATTCATTCTTATGGGAAAAGGAGGAACGGTATTTTTTCGGATCAAGACTTGGATTCTTTACCATCGGCATCAGCAGGATGTCCCCGTAATCGGGAACACCCGTTCCGCTCAAGTGTGTGTGCGTGAAGCCCAGAATGGTCGAGTCGGAATAATGATATCCGCCGCACGCGTCCCATCCTTCAACGCGCGTGTCTGGACTCAATTGCACCATACCGAAGGGCGCTGTTGCTCCAGGAAATGTATGCCCGTGTCCATCCGTACCGATGAATGGGTTGACCAGTGAAGAGAATTGTCCTTGAGCAGAAAGAGTGAGTGTTACAATGATGAGCATCGACAGGATACGCATTGCGGTCTCCAAAGAGGAAAGTAGAATAGATTGGTGTAAAAATAGGAAATAGTTAAAGCATTCGCACCTGAAGATAGTTACTTTTAATGCAGGTAAGTCACCTCCGAATGAGTCCTTCGGACCTGAGCGAGTGAAGCCGCGAAGCGGCAAACGAGTCGAAGGGTCCATGAAAACCTCATACTGAACGTATTCACATTGATTCTCCACCGAAACAATCGTAGCTTGAACGAAATGAAACGAATTGCACTCATCCTTTTTCTTCTTCCGCTGTTCCTCGTCTCACAGCCGACCCTTCAGCAAAAGGTCGCGCAGATGGTAATGGTCAGTTTCACCGGCACGACCATTCCGGATTCCATCAAGATGGATATTCAGAAACGTGGACTCGGCGGTATCATACTCTACGCAGGGAATATCACCTCGGCAAGTCAGGTTGCATTGCTCACATCGCAGCTCTCCGCACTCAGTTCATCGCAATTGCTCATTGCCGTCGATCAGGAAGGGGGCAAAGTCGCGAGGCTCAGCGCAGCGAACGGATTTGCTAACACACCGACCGCATATCATTTGGGGACGGGCGTGAACCGCGAAGACTCTACGCGCGCGAATTCAGCATTGATGGCTGGATGGGTCCGACAATCGGGATTCAACATCGACTTTGCTCCCGTGGCGGATGTGAATGTGAATCCGCTCAGTCCGGCCATCGGAAAATCGGAACGGAGTTACTCCGCCAATCCGGATACCGTCGCGCGGCACACCGCATGGTTCGTGGATGAATTCCGGAAGAAGGGAGTCATCACTACGATGAAACATTTTCCGGGACACGGCAGTGCTGCAACGGATTCTCATCTCGGATTCACCGATGTGACGACCACATGGTCATCGAAAGAATTGATCCCGTATCAGACCGCCATCAAGAACGGCATGGTGGATATGGTGATGATCGGACATCTGTTCAATTCGAAGATCGATTCGGTCTATCCGGCCTCACTCTCCGCAAAGACCATCGGCGGACTGCTGCGCGATTCGCTCGGATTCAACGGAGTGGTGATCAGTGATGCATTGACGATGGGTGCTATCTCTCTGAACTATGCGATGGATGACGTGATCGAACGGTCCGTCAATTCCGGAACTGATATCCTGCTGTGGAATGGAAATTCATACAACAACCGTTCACTGCTCGGGTACATCATCGATGTGGTCACCAAAAAAGTAGCGGACGGGAAGATCGCAGCGTCAAGGATCGACACCGCGTATAACAGGATCCAGCGGCTGAAACAGCGCATTCTCACCAACATCTCCCGTTCCTATGCTGTCGATATCCCGACGGAGATGCATTTGGAACAGAACTATCCGAATCCGTTCAATCCTTCCACTACTATCGGATTCACCATTCCTGCACCGGGAGTCACATCGCTGAAAGTATATGATGCGATCGGCCGTGAAATTGCGGTCCTGGCGGACGGGTATCTTGAATCCGGCATCTATTACAGCAGGAATTTCGATGCGTCGAAATACTCAAGCGGGATTTTCTTCGCGCAGCTCCGTTCCGGCTCCGCCATGCAGATGAAGAAGATGATCTATCTGAAATGACCGGAGTGCGTTTTCTTCTTCCGTCCCTCGCTAATTATTCCTTATATTTCACACAATAATTTGATCATTGTGAAAGGAACAGTATGTCCACCAAAGCAGTCCTCATTACAGGAGCGAACGGCGAGATCGGTCACGGTCTTGTAGCACGTCTCACGGAAAAGAATCCCGACGTACGCATCGTTGCGATCGATGTCCATCCGCTCAGCAAGACCCTGCAGGAAAAATGCCATGAAGTGATCGTCGGCGATATCATGGACTCGTCCTTGATCGACCGTCTCGCTGCGTTCTATGACTTCGGCACCATCTATCATCTTGCCGCCATCCTCTCCACAAAAGCGGAGCGCGAACCGGTGCTCGGCCACAGAGTGAATGTCGACGGAACGCTCGGACTCCTCGAACTTGCGGCGCGTCAGGCGCGGGCGACGGGAGAGAATGTGAAGTTCCTCTTCCCGAGTTCCATCGCGGCGTACGGACTTCCCGATGTCCCCGCAAAAATGAAAGCGGGAAAAGTGCGCGAGAACGAATGGCTCGATGCACGGACGATGTACGGCATCAACAAAAAATATTGCGAGGATCTCGGACGCTATTATAACTGGTATTACCGTCAGATCGATCCGCAGCCGACCACAGCGCATGTTGATTTCCGCGGTATCCGTTTTCCCGGACTCATCAGCGCCATCACACTCCCGACCGGCGGGACGAGTGATTACGGTCCCGAAATGATGCACTACGCTGCGCAGGGAAAAGTGTATGACTGCTTCGTCCCCGAAAGCGCCACGCTTCCGTTCATGGTGATGCCCGATGCCATCAACGCACTGCTGCAGCTCGAAGCGACCCCCGCAAAGAATCTGACGCAGGTCGTCTATAATATCGGCGCGTTCTCCGTTTCGGCGAAGGATTTCTACGACGTGATCAAGAAGGCGTTCCCGAATGCGCAGGTGAATTTCAAACCCGATTCGCTCCGTCAGAAGATCGTGGACAGCTGGCCGGCGGATGTGGATGATACACTTGCGCAGAAGGAATGGGGCTGGAAAGCGGAGTATGATTTCAAACGCTCATTCGACGAATATCTCATTCCCGCCGTGAAACAACGCTACGCAAAATAATTTGCAAGACACCCTGTTTACCCGCCGTCCTAAGTCTGGCTGAAGGATTGCGGCGGGACAGGGTGTCCTACAACTCTTGGTGATGCCATGACTGCCGGTCGTGGCATTGCTGTTTATGAACAGAGTGGCAGGGTAGATAGTACTCTTTCCCCGAGAATATCGTATCTTAGAGTATAGAAAGAGGAGCATGCCATGCCGGAACAACAGACAATTGAATTACGCTGCAGCAAGAATCCCGACGGGAAGTATAACGCACGGACCTTTGTGAATGGAAGGGAAGTGAAAGGGAAACAGTACACCATCAACCGCGGGGATCAGTTCTCGCTGGTGTTGGCGTATCATCAGATCAAAAAGGAATATCCGTCAGGGACGGTTCAGATCATAGGTCTGGACAGGAATGCCGAGATGAATATCCTGCATTCGGAGCTCTAGTTGTTCCCGGGCGGATTGTAGTTGCCGACGAGATCGGATTCGATGTTGAGGCGTTTCTTCTTGTCCTCTTCGTGATGGATGCAGATACAGTTCGCATTGTACCGCGCAAAGAACTGGTCCTTCATTCCGTCGAATTGTTTTCCGAGATTGTCGGTCTGACCGACGAAGATATGCTTGTGCGACACTTTGTTCATCTCATCGGTCTCGCGTCGTGTGATCACATACACGGCAGCGACCTGTTTGAACAACGTCGTCATCGGATGGATGGCGAATGAATACTTCTTTCCTGACTCTCCCCGAAACGCTATTTGTGCCATAACAATCTCCTCAGAATACTACAGTATCGTCAAATTCCGCCTCAATTCCTATTTTGCCGGGTTACATTACCGTTAACATTGTTTTACATCACAATGGCGGTCCCGGTCATTCTCTGTATGCTCCCTGCCTGCACCAAGGGTGTCGCTTTGCGACCGGCAGGCATGTGTAGCTTAAAAAAGGAAGACCCGAATCGTACGGACTTCGGGTCGTTGAGGAGGAGAAGCATGGACGAAGAGGAAAATTCAATTCACCGAGGACAGCAGTCGTTCATTCAATACGGTGGATGCAGAGCGGAAGAACAGGTCACTGCTTTCGGTCCAATGTTCCATCAGTTCAGTGTACCATTCAGGATTCTCGCAGACCGATATCGCTAAAAATGCTTTATATCGAATCGCGCCATCCTTATTGTTCTTTTTGATGGATCGCATCTCCCTGATCAGATCGGACATCTCAGCTTTCGGATACCGCATCTTCATTTCGGCGATCACTTTCAATGCGGATTCGACCACGCCGGGGTTATCGGCACGGAGACAGACCAGAAGGTTCTTGGTTGCAAATGTGATCGTCTCTTGTTCAGATGAGAAGCGTTTAACGGGTTCCTGTGCTGCGGTGAATTGAATGGTGATCGCTATGAGTGCGGCGAATATTGCGGATCTCGTGCTGTTCTGCTTCATGACGTCCTCCGTGGAAATTGGTGATTGTGGGTTCATTGATTTCGTAACGGATAGAACGTAGTTCGCGGGAGAGAAGATGTGTCTGTTGCGTCAGCAGTTGTAAAAAGATGTCATGTCGGTGGGCCACAGAGTTCACAGAGAAAAAATATTGAAGCTGTAAAACCTTCAATACAATCACCTTCATCACCGCAAAGACACTAAGACACAAAGAATAAATGAAGGAACGGCTTCGATAAAATGAGGACTCCGCCATTTCGACGGAGTCCATCAATGTATTTCTTTTACTTCTTCTTGCTTTCCGGAACCGGTGTTTCGCTCTTCGGTTTTTCGGTATCCATCTTCTCCTTAATGACCATTGCAAGGAGTGTGTTCACCAACGAACCGCCGCCGTCCGCTGTACCGCCGCCGTTGGCGATGATCTCGGGGACGAGCTTTTGTCCGCTCGTGCTGAGCGCACGGGCAACTTCGATCGCAGCATAATTGCCCGATTCCATCGACTGGATCTTCTGCTTGATCACGTCTGCTTCAGCCATACCGACCGCCTTGATCTTTTCTCCTTCTGCAGCGCCGACCGTTTTCAATACCATAGCATCGGCATCCGCATTAACGGTCTTGGATTTCGCTTCACCCTCCGCTTTCTTCACCGCCGCCTGCGCTTCATATTCGTTGATCTGAACTTTCCGTTCCGCATCAACAACACGCGCCTGCGTATCGGCGAGCGCTTTCGCCTGCTGCAGGTCCTTGCGGACCCCTTCGGCTTCGCGCTGTGTTTGATAAGTAACCTTTTCCTGTTCCGCGATCTTACGGTCCGTGAGTGTCTTCATCAGATCTTCCGGCGGGACGATATCGCCGATGAGCGTATCGACCGCTCCGACGTTGTAATCCTGCAGCGCTTTGGAGATGCTCAGCCGTGCATCTTCCTGGCGCTCCTTACGCTTCTTCAGGAACTCGATCACATCCGAACCCTGCGCCGCATTACGGAAATAGTTGCCGATGGTCGGCTCGAGTACCTGCGTGACAAGATTCGCCACGCTGCCGAACCGTGCGATCACCTTCGGAGCATCGGTCCGCGGAATGTGGATGATCTGACTCACGTCGAGATTGAATTTGAATCCATCGGACGAACGGACGGTGATGGTCGAGAGTTTCTCGTCCAACTTGTGCGATTCGGTCTTTCCGGTCGCCCAGTTCAGCACGACGTTCGCCGTCGGCACCACTTCCACTTTGTGCGTGAACGGATTGATCGGATATTTTCCCGGATCAAGCGGATCGACCCAGACACCTTTCTGTCCTTTGGTCACCAGATTTCCGTGCTTGAATGCTTCACCCGTCACATCAACGCCTTTCTCTCCGACATACGCGATCACCACGCCCACATTCGCTATCGGAACGGTCGTCATATCCATCATCTCCACCGTTGCGAAACGGGGATTGATGAAGTAGCGGCCCGCGAGCATCACCTGTTCCTGCAGTCCTTTGAACCCGCCGGCATCGATGAATGCCTGCGCATCCTGGAACATGTTGTGTGTCGGAACTTCTTTTCCTGCGATCTCATCTTTTGCCAGCGGTTTTCCTTCTTTCGTGGTCACGACACCGACCTTGTTGTCGGGAATTTCAAGAACTTTCTCTTCCACAACGGAGAAGATAGCGCTGTTAATGCGGTATGTTCCCGGAGGAATGATCGTGATCTGCGGTCCGCGTTCGCCGCCGTTCTTCAGGAATGCACGGGCATTCTGGAATGAATCGCAGTCAACACGGCGCGCCAGAACGCGTCCGTCCTTCAGCGGACTTCCATCCTTCGCTTCGACGATACCGATGGAGCCCTCACCGATGGTGACGAAATGCACCAGATCGATCTCGTACTGCCACGGCCAAAGCCACATATGCAGACCGGGTGCCAGCGTATCCGCCTGATAACCGGCCTCGCCGTTCAGCGCGATGATGGTTCCGTCCGGCAGCGTACGGTTGGAACCGAAAATAACGAAGCGTTTATTGAGGATACCGATCGAATCGTTCGGAATAATGACGATACCGAACACGCGCAACACCAGCTTGTATGATACAAGCAGGCCAACGGTGATGATCAACCACCAGTAGGAAACCAGTAGATCAACGATGTTCATACTCTAACTCTCCTTAGGAGTGATATTCGGAAGGAGGAATTTCCTTCCGTAAATGCTACAACGTAAATTTGAAACAAAATTCTCCTGAAGCTATAAAAATATTGTAAATATATTTTTCCAGGACGGGAACTAATTCATGTAAATCTCAAAATTGAAATGATTTGACCATCTAACGGTTGGCATCAGACTTGTATATCTGATTTAATTACATAGTTCACCACTGAGTCACAGAATGCACAGAGAAGAGTCATCCACGAATAACACGAATAATCACGAAAATATTTCGGGAAAGTTATTTATTGAATCTGAGACCAATATATTGTCCCGAATGGATGATATATTGAAAGCAAATTTCTGAATCAAAAAATATCGAACTCAGAGATCTACGACCTCGTAGTGGAGTCGCACAGAATGCTCCGATTGTACGGCATGCGAAATTAAAAAATGTGTATCTTGATCCATGGAAAATTTAATGCGCATGATTCAGCTTGCGGATGAGTTCTTCGAAACGAAGAACGATCCGTCGCAATTGGATATCTCTGAAGAGGTGATGGAGCAGCTGCGTTCGATCCACCCCGCTACAATGGGCGAAATATCGAACGATGAAGGACCGATTGCGTGGACGATCGTCATTCCGACGGAACGGTCCACCCGGGAGAGATTTATGAACGGTGAGATCGGGGAGAAAGAATTGTTGAGTACGACGCTGGATGAACATGACCGTCACCTCGAAGGTGACGGTCATGTTAAGTTCACTGCGGTGTATCTTTGTTCTGCGCTTGTTCTGCCTGAATTCCGCGGAAAGGGGCTTGCAAAGAAGCTGGTGCTGGATTCAATCCGAGCGATACAAAATGACCATCCTATTGACGAGCTGTATGTCTGGGCGTTCAGCGGGGAAGGAAATGCGCTTGCTGAGAAAATCGCATTGGAGCTTCAGCTTCCGTTGTTCCGCCGATAACAGCAGGTCGTGATCGGTGATAAGTCCAGTGAACTACGGAATGAATTTGTATCCCGTTCCGTGGATCGTGATGATGTGTTTCGGCGATGAGGGATCTTTTTCGATGTTCTTCCTCAGTTTAACAATGAAATTGTCCACCGTACGTGAGGAGATCGACTCATCATATCCCCACACATGCTTCAAAAGTTCGTCGCGGCTGATCACCTGCTGCTGATGATTCCAGAAATACCGCAGGATGTCGAAATCCTTCGACGTGAGCGGGACCGGTTTCCCTTTCTTGAATGCAGTATAACTTTCCAGGTCCACTTCCAATGATCCGAAGATGATCTTTTTCCCGGAGACGGGCCTTTCATTCGGAGTCCTTCGCAATACGGCTTTCACCCGAGCGATGAGTTCACGCAGACTGAACGGCTTCGTGATATAATCATCCGCACCGAATTCGAGTCCAAGCACTTTGTCCACTTCTTCGCCCTTTGCCGTGAGCATGATGATGGGAGTTGTCACTCCTTCGCTCCTCACCGTCTTGCAGATATCAAAACCGGACATTCCCGGAAGCATCACATCGAGCAGGATAAGATCGAATTTTTTCGCCCGAATGGCCTCCAGCGCTTTCTTCCCGTCGCCGATCACCTGAACGGAGTATGATTCGAATTCGAGATTGTCGCGCAGACCGCGCTGCATTTCTGGTTCATCTTCTACGATAAGAATGTGTGCCATAGTTCAAGTCGGTTGAGTGAGCGGAAGTTCAATGATGAATGTTGTTCCGGAGCCGGGAGTGCTTTGCACCGTGATGGTCCCGTTGTGTGCTTCTATGATATGTCTGACGATCGCAAGTCCGAGTCCGCTCCCTTTCGCGGTATGGACGAGTCCCTGCGATACACGGTAGAACTTGTTGAAGATCTTGGAATGATGCTCAGTTGCGATGCCGATCCCGCGGTCCTCAACAGTGATGATGATACGATTGCCGGAGAGTGTTGTCGAGATACGGATGAATTTATTCTCCGTGCTGTATTTCACAGCATTATCGATCAGATTATGGAGTGCTTCAGCCAGCGCTTCCTCGTCGACGGAGACAGGAGGAAGGTCCTTTGCGTATGATGTTTCAACGCTGAATCCTTTCTGTTCCAATAGATACTCGTGGACGGAGAGCGTTGATGCGGCAATGCCGTTGATATCGGCGGGAGCAAAGACATATTTCCGTGATTCGGATTCCATCCGGGAAAAGTTCAGGATGTTGTTGATGAGTCTGGTCAGCCGCTCCGTCTCACGGAGGATGATGCCGTAGTATTCCTGTTTCTTCTTCTCGGTCCGTACCCGTTTCATTTCCAATGTTTCGGCGAACATGCGGATGAGCGCGAGAGGAGTGCGCAGTTCATGTGAGACGTTCGACACAAAATCCGAACGGAGCGCGACGAGTTCCATCTCGCGCTTGACCAGCCGATAGACGAAGAATGCGCCGGCGAGAAGGATGGCATCCATCACGATCAGAAGGAACAGATTTCGGAAATACCGATCATTCGCCGCTTCCTGAACGGTCGTGCCGCGCAGGCGGACCTGCACAACATGGTCAGGGAAGATCCAAAGAGGACGCTGCTGGGGGGAAGAGAAATCCATCAACGGATCGGTGGAGAATACCGTGCGCGATGTTGAGCGTCTGTTCACGCGAAGGATGAGATCGTTCTGCGCTATATCGGTAAGCTTTTTCCCGATAATGTCGTTGATGAACGGCTCATTATTCACGACGATGCCGACCACTGCGGACGGAGATGCGGTGACAAAGAAAATGATGAAGGTGGAATCCGACAGAACGACCGGTTCAAGTTTTCGGTAGGCGAGCGACTGATAGCGGATAAGACGGTCTATCGTTTCTTTATGTTGGGAAAGATCTTCGTATCTCCCGGATGCTGTGACAGGGAATTCCCTCAGCACAACGAGAGTGGTATCGGCGATCATTATTGAGCGGATGGATGAATTCGAATGGAGGATCCGATCGAAATTTCTTTTGGGAAGTTCATTCTCGATCTGAGTGGACCAGCTAGAGGCGACATCAAGCGTGTATTGATTGACGGAGAAGAGGACGGCGTCCAGCTGACGGTCGTACAACTGCGTGAGCATCGATTCCGACTCATTCAGAGAGGAGATCTCGTAGAATGAATAGAAGAGTGCCGGCAGAAGCACAATAAGAACAAGTGTGATAAATATTTTTTTCGTACTATTCATCTGAATACTTCAAAAGTAACTACTCAACAACTAATAGCAACATCACTTTCGTATGCCACCAAGTCACGAAAACACAAATTCTGAGAAAAATAGATGCACAAATATAGCGCATCAAGAAACGATACAATCAACTTTGTGGTAATTTGAATTATGTTTATGCACTGAGTTGTAACCTGCAAAGATAACCAAACAATACGTAAATGGGAAAAGAAAGGTTCGCCGGCAATGGCTGCTGAAGAATATCCGATCACAACAGGAGTGCGGTTCCTGCGGGAACATTCCGTTCCGTTCATTCCGCGATTGTACGCCTACGAACTGCACGGCGGCACATCCACGGCATCACGCGAACTGAAGATGGAAGAACATGCCATCATCAAGACACTCGTGATGGAGACCGATCCGCGGAACCAATTCCTCATACTGATGCACGGGGATAAGGAAGTCTCCACGAAACAATTGGCGCGGGCGATGGGAGTGAAGAGTGTGAATCCTGCTTCGGAGCAGACGGCGCAGAGAGTGACCGGTTATCAGGTAGGCGGCATCAGTCCGTTTGGCACGAAACAGAAATTACCGGTCTATGTCGAGGGGACGATCGTTCAGTTACCGAAGATCCTCATCAACGGAGGGAAACGGGGATTCCTTGTAGAGATCGATCCGCGGGAGATCACGCGGGTGTTCGCGGTGACGGAAGTGAATGTGGCTATTTAATCGGTCAAATAATGGATCCCCGATAAGAACATTCGGGGATGACGTCCTATGCAAAAATATTATGAGACGTCACTTTACGGACCATGCGGAGCATCGATTCTTCAGTAGTGTAGCGTTCGATCTCGCTGAGCGGGATCCACGCAAGATCCTTCGATTCGGCGGAGATGACGAGCGGCTGTGCATCATCCGCTTCGAAGAGAAAGCGGATGTCGTAATGGAAATGTTCGGGCTCATTCTTCCGTGCAGGGATCGCATGGACATCCACATCGAAGATCTTTTTCGATACAGGCACAACATCCTTCAATCCTGATTCTTCTTCCGCTTCGCGCATCGCTACATTCAACGGATCGGGGTCACCGTCCGAATGTCCTCCCAGCTGCAGCCATTTTTCCAATTTATGATGATGCGTCAGAAGCGTTTTCGTCCTCTGCTTATTGACGATCAGCGCCGATGCGGTGATATGTCCGCTGAGCTGCGTCCGTTCGAAACAATCCGCATACTCCTCAACGAAACGGATGATCCGTTCACGCATCTCATTTTCATGGTTGTCCGTTGCTGTATACGTTTGTAATTGTTCAAGCAGAAGTTCACGTGACATGGGGATGCTATTCTATATAGAGTGAGAAGAGATTGTAAAAACTCATAGTGATGCTCGCCGTGTGGTATCGTCCGTTCACGGAATGGATCTGGGAGAAATACTTATTCAGCTGATTCGATCCATTATCCTCTTCGAATTTCTGATTGTAGGAATACGCCAGAGAGAGCGTCAGAAAAGATGTTGCCGGAATTTTAACGGATGCATTTACGCCGAAGGCAAATGGATAGTCAACAATCCCGTAATTATGAGTTGTCACAAAGAATTCGTCCGACACTTGTGTGGGCGGGTACCACAGTTTTGTAATCTGCTGAAAATCAGATTTCCCCCAGAGCCACGACGGAGTGATGTGGAGAGAGACATTTTTTCCGTCAGGATTCTGAGCAAAGACGGATATACTGCCAACCAGAAGGAATAGAAATATTTTTTTCATAAGGGCTTCCTGGGTTTATGAGACAACATTCACCGGTTGTCCGCTGATGAATGAACGGACATTGTTCACCACAACTTCCATCAGCCGTGTGCGTGCGGCGAATGATGCCCACGCGATATGCGGAGTGATGATGCAGTTCTTTGCGGATAATAGCGGATTATCTTTCGCGGGCGGTTCGGCGGAGAGGACGTCGAGCCCTGCACCGGCGAGCCGTCCTTCATTCAACGCGTTTGCGAGTGCCTGTTCATCCACGAGCGGTCCACGTCCTGTATTGATGAGAAACGCCGACGGCTTCATCAGACGCAGACGTTCTTCGTTGATAAGAAGACGAGTTTGTTCGTTCAGTGCGCAGTGAAGAGAAACGATGTCGGAACGGCGAAGGAGGGTCCCGGTGTCTGTGAATTCAAACGTTGGGTTTGCCCCAAGGGTTTTGAGATCCTCAGAGGTCTGCGAGGTGCGAGATGATACAATGACACTCATTCCAAAGGCCAAAGCGATTTTTGCCACTGCCTGACCGATATTGCCATGTCCAATGATACCCAAGGTCTTTCCGTTAAGCTCCATCAGCGGAAAATCGGAGAATGAGAAATCAGGACTGCTGCTCCATCGTCCTTTGCGGACCTCATCCGAATGGTGGCCGACGTGATGAGTCAACTCCAGCAAAAGAGCGAAGACGGTCTGCGCAACGGAATGAGTGCTGTATGCAGGAACATTTGTGACGGTGATTTTCCGTTCTTTTGCCGCAGCCACATCCACAATGTTATATCCTGTGGCTAGAACGCCGATGTACCGCAGGTTCGGAAGCTGAGCGATGATCTCTTTGGAAAGAATGACCTTGTTGGTCAGAAGTATTTTGGCATGCTTCGCACGGTCGATCACGTCACCGGGAGCGGTGCGGTCGTAGACCGTGCAATTGCCGAGCGAATGAAGAACTTCCCACGAAAGGTCGCCGGGATTAAGAGTGAATCCGTCGAGAACAACGATAGAATTTTGTGCTGTCATGGTCTAAAATAGAGACACATTCAACAAATTCCAAGCGTGAAGATATGCTTTCCACCACTAAGACACCAAGGCACAAAAGTACACAAAAATAGTTCTCTCAATGCGCGGCGATTTCCAACAACGTGATCAGAAGGTCCCTTCAAGAGAGCCGGCGAAGAGCGCTTTTGCCAGATCGAACTTTCTCCGGAATGTATAGCGGGCAATATTCAGCGGGAGTGAACAGAACCAGACGTACGCGACCGAGAGTGCATGCTGGTAAGACGGAAGATATTTTTTACTGAGCCACAATCTGTTCCGTGCCATCAGTTTTGTCCTGAATGGACTGTCCTTCGTAAGAGTCATCGATTCCTTATGAAGGATCTCGGACTGAGGAACGAAGAGGATCGAATATCCTGCCTGACGTATGCGCAGACTCCAGTCGTATTCCTCATAATAGATGAAGAGTTTCTCATCGAGCATTCCGATCCGTTCCACCACACTGCTTTTGATCATAAATGCGGCTCCGTGTGCAGCGGATGTTTTTTCCACAGTTGAGTATTGATGCGGAATGCGGGTCTTCCATCCTCGCCACGTATTCCGTCCGCGGATAAGGTCGATCTGTTCGGGTCCGCCTGCGTACTGAATGAATGTCGGTGCGAAGAAGAAGCGGATGAGCGGCGACGCAGCTGCGGCATCCGGGTCCGATTCCAACGCATCCACAAGCGGCTCGAGGAACGAAGGGTGTACAACCGTGTCGTTGTTCAACAGAAGGAAATATTCCCCTTTCGCGACGGCCATTCCCTGATTGTTCCCGCCGGTGAATCCCGTATTCTTTTTGTTCGCGATCAGTTTGATCTCGGGAAAATTGATCATCAGACGTTCCGTTGATCCGTCCGTCGATGCCTGATCGATGACGATCATTTCGATGTTGGGATACGTGCAGCGGCGGAGTGAATTCAAACACGCAGCGGTCAGTTCATACTGATTCCAATTGAGAAGGATGACGGAAACTTTCGGATGGAGTGTCATAATTTTATTTCTTTCGTTGAGCTTTTTCCCAGACAGCGGACTGAGTGCCGCGCAGGTATCGAATGAGTCCTGCGTATGCAGCGATATTCATTAAGGTGAAATAGAGCGGTGCGATGAAGATCCGCGACCGCCGGTTGAATTTTTCCAATATGTAACCGACAAGAGCAGACACATAGAATACGATCTGACCGGCGAAGATCACTTGATAGAAGATGTTCCCGTCAAGCGAGAGTATTGCATTGAGAAGGAACAGCACCGGCAAAACGAACGGTGTTACCGCCCAACGGAGAACACGATGTGAAATATACTGGAATGAAAGTAGACCGTACCGTTTGATGTTCATCAACGATCTTAACCGAACGATGGATTGAAAACCGCCGGCGCAGATCCTGATCTTCCGTTTCATCTCTTCGCTGAAGGATGCCGACGGTTCCTCTTCGGCGAAGGCGTTGGGTTCGTACACAACTCGGTATCCGTCCGCCGCGATGCACATGGAGAGATGGAAATCCTCGATGATGGAATCGGCCGGGACCGCACGATAGAGTTCCTTCCGGAAGGAGAATAATTCACCCGCTGCACCGACAACGGAGTGGAGTTCGGAATCGAGCCGTTTCAGAGCAGATTCATATCTCCAATAGAGTCCTTCGCCTGCACCGCTCCCGTCCTTCATACGTTCTTTGCGGATCCGTTTCTCTCCGGCGACAGCGCCGACGTTCGGGTCCGCATAATGGCGGACGATATTTCGGACCGCATCCTTATTTAAGAGTGTGTTCGCATCCGTCAGGATGACGATGGGTGACGGAACATATCTCATTCCGCGTTCGACCGCGGCGAGTTTCCCTCGGCGTTCCGCGTCGTGCAGAACGCGCACGCGCGGATCGTGCATGAATTCGCGCAGAAGTTTCTCCGTACCGTCCGTTGATCCGTCCGTCACAAAGAGGATGTCGCACTTCTCGGAAGGATAATCCAATTCGAGTGTGTTCACCGCTTTTGCGCGGATGCATTCCGCTTCGTTATATGCTGCGATGAGCAGCGTGACCTGTGGTTCGTTCTGTTCCATTATACCGACCGTTCTCTGAGCTGTTTCAATTTTACCATGAACCATAGGATGACCCCGTACCCAACATAGGTATAGAGCACAATGGCGGACAACATTACGAACATCAATTCAAAAAATTCCATGATCATAGTCGTTACGCCGCCTTCTTTGATGCGGAGAGGATCAGCCGCTGCCATGACGGCGGCATGTTCTTCTGCACTTCAATATTCTCAAAGATCTGTCCCTGACGTGCGCCGAATCCTTTCGCCCATTCCGCCATGCGCGCTACGCCTTCTTCCAGCGGAACATTCTTGATAAGATCACCAAACACGGCTTTCACATTCTCATGGTCCGAGAAAGCGTGAAGCGCTTCTTTGCGGGCTTCCAGGTACTGAATGTTCGGTTCAACGCCCATGGCGTTCGCGACAACCGTTGCGAGTGTGTTCACTGAGTACGGAACATCAGCGCCGACGTTGAAAATTTTATTGTAGGCCGCCGGACGGACCGCTGCATTCGCGATGATCGGTGCAACATCGGAGATGTAGCTGAATGCGCGTGTCTGTTCGCCGTTCCCGAAGATGGACATCGGTTTGTTCTGCAGGATCTGATTCATGAAGATACCGATCACGTTGCGGTACGGATCACCGATGTTCTGGTTCTCGCCGTACACATTGTGCGGACGGAAGATGGTGTAGTTCAATCCCCACATCCGGTGTGCGCAGTGCAGGTCCATCTCAACGGCGAATTTCGCCACGCCGTACGGATCCTCGGGTCTCGGTGTCATGGATTCGATGAGCGGCGGTTCGTTCGAACCGTAGACGGCGATGGAAGAGGTGAAGATGAAATTCTTCACAGTCCCTGCGTTCACCGCAGCGTTGATGAGGTTGATGCTGCCGATGAGATTGTCGTCATAATTATACCGGCGGATGAAGTGGCTCAATCCTTCCGCTGCATAAGCGGCAAGATGGAACACGTAATCGAATTCATACTGTTCGAACAATCCGTTCACAAGGATGGTGTCCGTGATGGAGCCTTGGTAGAAGATGATATCGGCAGGATTGTTTTCCACGAATCCTCCGGAGAGATCGTCGAGTCCGACAACAGTGTGTCCCATCTTCAGTAGTTCCTGAGCGACATGTGAGCCGATGAATCCGGAGCATCCGGTGACGAGAGAAATTGGTCTTTTCATTGTTATTCCTTTTGTAATTAGATGTTTTTAATAGTGGGACAAAAATACAATCAAATACTCGGATATTCGGAAAATTTCGATGAACGGGGTGAAAGCGACGATGAATCGTTAGATTATCAGACCAATTCTCTTTATTTTTGAGTCAATACAGCAGTCATATGGCGTGCTTCAAGCATTTTCTGAGGAACGGAATTTTTCGAAAAACTATCGTTTTTCTCATTCAATCATTAGTTGTTAAGAAATATCCATGAACATTGAGCAGCGGCATTGGAGTGATAACACAGGGTGGAGTGTCCCGAGCGGACATTCTCTGATTGCCGATGCGCAACTCGTGCTGGCATTCGGCGGCCGTGCTGTGCTGGAAGAAAAGGCGCGCTATGATGAGATCCGTGCGATGTATCCTAACGCCCACATCCTGCTCAGTTCAACATCCGGTGAGATCCTCGGAACGGGTGTCTACGATGATACCATCGCCGTCACGGCGGTCAGCTTTGAACGGACCACATTGAAGCTTGTTTCTTCAGAGATCACTTCGATCGATCACAGTTATCAGACAGGAAAAGAGCTTGCGGATGCTTTTGAAAAAGAAGGTCTCGTTCACGTCTTTGTTATTTCCGACGGACAGAGGGTCAACGGCAGTGCATTCGTGAAAGGATTGAACGACGGATTGCCTGCGCACGTCTCCGTGACCGGAGGATTAGCAGGGGATGGTTCGCTATTCCAACGCACGGTCGTTGGATTGAATGCTTATCCGGCGGAAGGGAAGATCGCGGCAATTGGATTTTACGGTCCTGATCTAACAGTGACCTATGGCTCATTCGGAGGATGGGATTCGTTCGGTCCTGAACGGCTTATCACGAAGTCGAAGAATAATGTCCTGTATGAATTGGACGGACAATCCGCACTCGATCTCTATAAAAAATATCTCGGGGAACAATCCGCCGGACTTCCGGGAACGGCACTGCTGTTCCCGTTGAGCATCAGCACCGGCGGTGATGTGCCGGTGGTCCGCACGATCCTCTCCATCGATGAACAGAATAAGAGCATGACCTTTGCCGGCGATATGCCCGAAGGAATGTATGCGCGGCTGATGAAAGCGAATGTTGAACGGCTGATCGACGGAGCATCGCGTGCTGCGGTGAATTCAGCCGTTCCAATGCGGCAGCAGCAGGCGGAACTTGCAATACTGATCAGTTGTGTCGGAAGGAAGCTTGTGCTGGGACAACGGATCGAAGAAGAGGTGGAAGGGGTCCGCGAAGTATTCGGTACAGGAACGGCCCTCACAGGATTCTATTCCTACGGTGAGATCTCACCGTTCACAAACGCCGCGCAGTGTGAACTGCACAATCAAACGATGACCGTTACGGCATTTTCCGAAAGGAACGTGCGTGAATAAACTTCTTGAACGTCAGTTAAAACGGAACGGGATCATTCTCAGCGAACTTCCTGAACATCTTCAGAGGATGTTCGACAGCGTCAGTCAGTCGTACGATCATCACGAAGCGGACCGTGCGCTGATCGAACGGAGCATGGATCTGAGTTCTCAGGAACTGACTGAAACGAATAAGAAACTCAGACTGGAAGCCGACCGTCAAAAAGTGGTACTTGAAAAATTGAAGTCAGCGATCCTTTCTCTTCCAGGGGATGAAGGGAAGATCTTCTATTCCCGTCAGATCGAGGATGAGGATCCCATTGTCGTGGCGGATTTCCTTGCCGGTCAGATCCGTCAGCGGAATGAAGCGGAACAAAAACTCAAGATCTATGAGCTGGCGATCAATTCAAGCAGCGACGGGATCGTTCTTACAGATCCTCATTTGCCCGATAATCCGGTGATCTTTGTCAATCCCGCATTCCTGAATACAACAGGTTATTCCAAAGAAGAGGTGCTCGGGAAGAACTGCAGGTTCCTTCAGGGGAATGAACGGAAACAACCGGCCCTGCAGAAGATCAGAGATGCCGTAGCGACGGGAACCTCCTGCCACGTACTGTTGAAGAATTTCAAGAAGAACGGCGAAGCATTCTGGAATGATTTCCGTATTGCGCCCATCTTTGATGAACAGAATGCCGTGAAGTATTTTGTGGGTGTGCAGAGCGACATCACGCTGGAAGTGAAGAAGGAACAGCTGCTGCTGACCAGTTCCGAACAGCGGAAAGAATTGATGCACATCGCCGAGGAGATCCTCGCCGCACAGACGGAAGCAAAAGTGATCGAAGTGATCGTCAACCGGCTCGAGAATATCGTCCGGTTCGATACTGCCGCCATTTACATCGCCGATGATGACCATGAGATGCTCCGTCCGATCGCTGTTGTGGGACCGCAGTGGACCTCTCCCAATCTTGAAGAATGGGCCATCGCCAAAGGGACGGGGATCATCGGCTCCATCATGACATCCCGGAACGGAGAGCTGATCAATAATTCCCATCTTGATCCGCGTTCCGTTTATCCGAAGGGTGCCGCCATCCGTCAGGAGCATATGATCGTGCAGCCGCTCCGATCAGGTGACAAGGTCACCGGTGCGTTCGTTGTCAACAGAATGTCGGATCAGCTGTTCACTGCGATCGAATATGAACTTGTGCAGTTCCTTACATCGTATGCATCATTGTCACTCCAGAATATCTCACTCATTTCGAAACTGACGGACAGTGAACAATCGTACCGCAATGTACTTGAAACGATCTCGGATGGTGTCGTCAGTATCGATCATAACGGAATGATCCTGTATGTGAATGAAGGGGTCGAAAAGATCTTTGGATTCACTCCGCATGAATTGAAGAGGAAGAGTCTCGAAATGCTGATGCCGGAATACTACCGCGCGCTGCATCACGACGGCATCCGGCGGTATACGGCTACCGGCGAAAAACATCTGCACGACTGGCATTCGGTGAATCTGCCGGGACAGCATAAGCACGGACATGAGATCCCCCTCGAGATCTCATTCGGCGAATCGAATAAGGACGGCAAGCAGTTCTTTACCGGTATCATCCGCGACATCACCGAACGGAAAAAAGCGGAAGAACTTTTAAGAGCGACCACGACACGCTTGACGATGCTCATTCAGACGATCCATGCCGGTGTTCTTGTTGAAGATGAGACCAGACATATTTCGCTGATCAATAAAAAATTCTGTTCCATGTTCGGTATTCCGGTCGCGCCGGACCTGCTGATCGGTGCGGATTGTTCCCAGTCCGCTGAACAGAGCAAGACGATGTTCCATGATCCCGAAGGATTCATATCGCGCATCGACACCATTCTAAAGAACAGAACGATCGTGACGAATGAGGAGTGTCCGCTTGCAGACGGACGTGTGTTTGAGCGCGATTATGTTCCGATCTTTGTGGATGAAGGGTATAAGGGACACATGTGGCTCTACCGCGATATCACCGTCCGTAAAGCGAACGAAGCAGAGATGGAAAAACTTGCACGGTTCACCAATGAGAATCCGAATCCGGTCCTTCGGGTGAGCAATAACCATCAGATCATCTACATGAACTCGCCGGGAAGAAGAATGCTGGAGGAGGTCGGTTCAAAACGGATCGATGTCGTCCCCGCCGGCTGGCAGGCGATCGTCGATTCAACGCTGGCGAACGACAAGACGACGGAATTCGAGATCGCAGCGGAAGAAGGAACGCCGGTCTATCTGACGCATTTCGTTCCGGTGAAGCAATCCGGATACGTGAATGTGTACGGCCGCGACATTACCGAGCGGAAAGTGGCGGAGTGGGATGCGACAAGGGCGAAGATGATCGCGGAAGAATCGATGAGGGCGAAGCAGGACTTTCTGGCGAAGATGAGCCACGAACTGCGGACGCCGATGAACGCCGTTCTCGGTCTGACGAATCTCATCATGAACACGCCGCTGACGGAGGATCAGCAATCCATGGTGGAAGGGATCAAATCCTCCGGCAGGAATCTTCTGGTGATCATCAACGACATCCTGAATCTGGCGAAGATCGAAGCGGGAAAACTGGAGATCGATTCTTCCGATTTCATCTTCCGCGAGATGCTCGAGAGCATCCGTGTATCGATGTTCCCGCTGGCGCAGCAGAAAGGGATCGATCTGCAGTTCGCGATCGATCAGGATATCCCCGAAGTGTTGAACGGGGACCCGGTCCGGCTCGGACAAGTGATCATCAATCTGCTGTCGAATGCGATCAAATTCACGCAGCACGGCGGAGTTCAGCTGCACTGCAGACTCATTGAACCGCTCAACGGAACAGAACGGATGCGGCTGGATGTGATCGATTCCGGTATCGGCATCCCCGAAGAGAAACTGCGGTCCATCTTCGATGCATTCTCGCAGGCATCGCAGGATATCTCGGTCCGCTACGGCGGTACAGGATTGGGTCTCACCATTGTTGAACAATTGACGGGACTGCTGAAGGGCGAAGTGACCGTGTCTAGCGAGCCGGGAAAGGGATCGATCTTCTCCGTCACACTTCCGCTCATTGTCAGCGGGAAAGATAAAGAATCCGTCAAAGCCGCGTCGGTCCGTTCGCAGGTCACCTTCAATGCATTGAACGGGAGTGTACTGTTGGTAGAGGACAATCCGACGAACCAACTTGTTGCAGTGAAGACAATGGAGATGTGGAACATTGATGTGGACGTTGCGTCGGATGGATATGAAGCACTGAAGAAATTGAATGAGCGTCGGTACGATCTGATCCTGATGGATATTCAAATGCCGGGGATCGATGGTTTTGAAACAACACAGAGGATCCGGACGGAATGCGCGGAACCGCAGCGTTCCACGCCGATCTTTGCCATGACCGCTTCTGTACTGTACGATCCTGAAGCACGGGCAATGAAAGGGGGAATGAACGGATACATTTCCAAACCGTTCGAACTGGAGGATCTCTATACGAAGATCTCACCGTATCTTGGAATGGCGCCGATACCGGCGATCGGATCGACTCAGGCAGAATTTCCGTCCGCCACTCCCGCGGAATTCCGTCATCTGAACACGGCCATGCTCGAACGGATCGCACCGGACAATCCTGAGTTCATCAGGGAAATGCTTTATTTGTTCGCGAAGAATACACCGTCCTATGTGGACGCTCTGAAGCAGGCGCTGCACATGCATGATTATACTGCGCTGAAACAGGCCGCGCATAAACTGAAACCGACCGGCGCGTACATCGGCGTAGAGGCACTGAAACCGATGATGGCGGAGATCGAGCTGCTCGCTGAACATCAGACCGACGCATCCATCATTGCCGAACGGATCGGTGAATTGGATGTTCTTTGTAAAGAAATTTTTGCCGATATTCGGCAATGGCAAATCATGACACCTGAAGGAACCAATACATAGTGAAAACACTGCTCATTATCGATGACGAACCGGCGATCCGGCTGCTGCTGAAACAATTCTTCC
>JBMOHT010000033.1:0-27427 GCA_049317705.1 Bacteroidota bacterium
CCGCAACGGTCATGTTCGCTTTTTTCAATACTTTAGGTATGACGTCGGCCGGTGCCGTGGTGAACCAGTTCGGTTCTTTTGCAGCGGAACCGGAAGCGATGATCCTTGCGAGCGGTTTCAATCCCAATTCTTTTGCCTTATCCGCCGACATCAGCACTACAGCAGCAGCACCGTCATTGATCTTCGATGAATTCGCTGCGGTCACCGTGCCGTCCTTTTGAAATGCAGGACGAAGTGTCGGGATCTTATCAAAATTCGTTTTGAACGGTTCTTCATCCACTTCTACAAATGTGGTCTCACCTTTTTTTCCGGCGATAGGAACTTTCACGATCTCATAGTTGAATCTTCCGGTGTTGAGGGATTCCTGTGCACGTTTATAACTGAGGATTGCGAATTCGTCCTGTGCTTCACGAGGAACATTGCACTCTTTTGCGCATTGTTCTGCAAAATTTCCCATGGGAACTCCCGTGTAGATATCCTGGAGTCCGTCGCGCATCAGTGAATCCTGCAGTTCTCCGTTTCCATACCGGTATCCATACCGTGCCTGAGGAACGAGGTACGGAGCATTCGACATACTCTCCATTCCGCCGGCGACGATCACATCAGCATCACCAAGTGCGATGGATTGTGAAGCGAGCATGATCGCTTTCAATCCGGAACCGCAGACTTTATTAACAGTGAATGTTTCAACGGATGAAGGAAGTCCTGCATAGATTGATGCCTGGCGTGCCGGTGCCTGACCGACGCCGGCCTGGACAACATTACCCATGATAACTTCGTTGACGGATTCTTTGGAGATGTTCGCGCGTTTGATGGCTTCTTCGATGACGATTGCGCCGAGTTTTGGAGCGGGGATGGAACTTAACGTACCGCCGAATGATCCTATTGGAGTCCGACAGGCACTGACAATAACTACTTCTTTCATGATCAACATTCCTTTATCAAGTCTGTAAAGTTACACGGAAATTGCTGAAGTTCCAAAATAAAAAAGCCGTCATAACGACGGCTTTGAGTGTTAACTGTTCATTGATTTCAGGAATTCTTTGTTCGACTTCGTTCCTTTCAACCGTTCCAGCAGGAATTCCATCGCTTCGACGGGATTGAAATCGCTCATGAATTTTCTGAGGATCCAAATGCGGTTCATCTCGTCCTGTTCCAGCAGGATCTCTTCGCGGCGTGTTCCGGACCGGTTCACATCGATCGCCGGGAAGATACGGCGGTCCGCCAATTTACGGTCGAGCACAAGTTCGCTGTTTCCCGTTCCTTTGAATTCTTCGAAAATGACCTCATCCATACGGCTGCCGGTCTCGACCAACGCAGTAGCGATGATCGTAAGACTTCCGCCCTCTTCAATGTTACGGGCCGCTCCAAAGAAACGTTTGGGACGGTGGAGTGCCATGGCATCCACACCGCCGGAGAGGATCTTTCCGGAATGCGGTGTAACGGTGTTATGAGCGCGGGCAAGACGTGTGATACTGTCAAGGAGGATAACGACATCATGTTTGGCTTCAACGAGACGTTTTGCTTTTTCGATCACCATATCAGCGACCTGAACGTGGCGTTCCGGCGGTTCATCGAATGTGGATGCAACGACCTCTGCACTCACACTGCGTTCCATATCCGTCACTTCCTCGGGACGTTCGTCGATAAGCAGCATCAGCAGTTTCACTTCGGGATGGTTCCTGGCGATACTGTTCGCGATCTTCTGCAGCATGATGGTCTTACCGGCTTTCGGCGGTGAAACGATCATTCCACGCTGACCTTTGCCGATCGGCGATAACATATCCAGAACACGCATCGCGTATTCTCCGGGTGCAGTCTCCAGTTTCAGACGTTCATCCGGATACAAGGGGGTGAGGTTGTCGAACAGAATTCTCTCACGGATCTTTTCCGGTTCATCCTCATTTACCGCTTCAACTCTCAGAAGAGCAAAGAACCGTTCGCCGTCTTTCGGGGGACGCACCTGACCGCTGACTGTGTCGCCGGTTCGAAGAGCGAATTTTTTGATCTGTGAAGGCGAAACATAGATATCATCCGGTGACGGAAGATAATTATAGTCTACTGAACGAAGAAAACCATAACCATCCGGCAGAACTTCCAACACCCCTTTGCTGAATGTCTGACCGTCCTTCTGGCTTTGTGCTTCGAGAATCTTGAAGATGAGTTCCTGTTTGCGAAGATCGCTGTATCCGGAAAGTCCAAGGTCGCGGGCGATTTTATTGAGGTCGGAGATCTTTTTGGACTTGAGTTCAGAAATGTCCATCGGCATATGCGAAGGCTACCCCCTTAGAAGAGAAATGTTTAGATGTGATAGATGAAGAGTAAGAAAAATACGAGACAACTGTTAGTTAGCGTTGGAGTTAATATGAAATTGGCTGAGACGATAGCGTGTGTGTGGATGACAGAAAAGGAATGTGCGTTGTTACTAGGGTTAAATTATAGGAATTCGACTTTATTGTCAAGACTTTTTTTCCAGCAGCGGTAAAGCTTCACCGATGAGATAATGAGATCCTGTGATGACCACTAAACCGTTTAGACCTGCCTTGTTCTTCCCCATTCTGAGAGCTTTTTTTACATCAGCAGCATGGAAGGACCGTATCTCCATTTGTTTACACTCCTCGAATAGGATTTCAGAGCGTAGTGCCCGTTCTTCGTTCGGTTGTGTTGCAATAATAACAGCGTTCAATTGCTTGAATTGCTTCAAAATGGAATGATGATCTTTATCCTTCATTACCGCAAAGATGATCACGAGTTTCTTTTGTTCTCGTTTCTTGAGTTCTTCAACCAGCGTCTTAATGCCATCCGGATTGTGACCGGCATCCAGCAAAATATTCGGTCTTCCCTGCAGCAATTCCTGCCGCGCGCGTAATCCGCTGAGTTCCTGAGTTTGTGAAAGTCCCTGATGGATCGCTCGGTCACCGATAATGAAATGTGAACTGACGATATTCACCGCCGCAACAGCTGCTTTTGCATTCATCACCTGATGCTGACCGTTCAGTTGAATATGAACGGACTTCGGCAGCGATATCTTTGCCGCTTCGATGAGCGGTGAAAGTTTCTCTTTCGCGGTGGACATCATCACACGTTTCGCGGCAGGATCCATTTTCCCTATCACAACAGGAACTCTTCGTTTAATGATCCCTGCTTTTTCCCTCGCAATCGAGGTGATCGTATTTCCCAATTGTTCAGTGTGATCTTTTCCGATGGTCGTGATGACGGAAACGAGCGGCTGCAATACATTTGTTGCATCGAGCCTTCCACCGAGTCCTGTCTCGATCACGGCAATATCAACATGCTGATCCGCAAAATAATTGAATGCTATGGCAGTGACGGCTTCAAAGAACGTTGCATTGATCCTTTCTATTTCCGGCCTGAAACGATTCGTATAATCGGTCAGTTCTTTGTCGGAGATCGGTCTGCCGTTGATGCGGATGCGTTCGTTGAAGCGGACGAGATGCGGCGAAGTATAGAGTCCTACTTTGAATCCAGCTGCGGTTAGGATCGCTGCGATCATGGAACTCGTGGAACCTTTCCCGTTAGTGCCTGCGACATGGATAGTGCAGAGCTGTCGATGAGGATCGTTCGCTGAAGTAAGGAGTAGACGGATATTTCGCAACCCGAACTTCATTCCAAACTTATGAAGCGAATACAGGAAGTGTATTGAAGAGGTCATGCCGTTGGTGATTATAACCAGGAGTCGACAACGGAGATGGTTTTATTGGTCTGCAACGTTCTTACAAGTGCTCCGACATCGTTCATTCCGTTCTTCTCGCAGAATGCTCTTACTCCTTCTGCGACAGTAACACCGGTGGAAGGATTGATGAAATTCGCGGTGCCGATCTGTATCATCGAGGCACCCACCATCAGAAATTCAACAGCATCTTCCCAACCGACAATACCGCCGAGTCCGATCACCGGGATCTTGACGGCATTCACAGTCTCATATACTTTTGCCAGAGCCACCGGTTTAATAGCTGGTCCGGAGAGACCGCCGGTAGTTGTTGCGATCTTCGGCGTGCGCTTATGGATATTCACCGCCATTCCGATGACGGTATTGATGGCGGAAACAGCATCCGCTCCCTCCGCTTCACAGGCCCGGGCAAATTCGGAAATGTGTGTTACGTTGGGAGTCAGTTTGATGATGAGTGGTTTATCGGTTCGTCGTCGCAGTTCCTTCGTTATGTGGGAAACAAGTTTTGGATCCGTTCCGAAACTGAGTCCCCCTTCTTTAACATTCGGGCAAGAAACATTGATCTCAAATCCGTGAACACCAGTCTGAGCATCGAGCAATTCCAATACCGCGCAATATTCGTCAACACTGCTTGCTGCGATATTTGCAATGATCTTTGTATCATATTTCCGAAGTTCAGGAAGCCGCTCATCAATGAATTTATGCACACCGATGTTCGCTAGTCCGATGGAATTGAGCATTCCGCTTGCCGTTTCAGTAATCCGCGGATTCGGATTACCGTCGCGTGGTTTCATGGAAAGCGATTTTGTGATGACACCGCCGAGTCTTGATATATCGACTAGGTCCGGCACTTCATCACCGTATCCAAATGTGCCCGATGCTACCAGGATCCTGTTCTTGAATTCAACATTCCGGAGTACGAATGATTCGTTCATCATAGTTTCACCGTTTGTGTTTCGAAGATCGTTCCTTCTTTGCACACCAGACGGTATTTCTTCTCTCCGCCGATCATTTCGATATTACATCCCTGACATAATCCGATACCGCATGCCATATCGCATTCCATCGAAGCGTAACATGATGAATTGATCTCTTTTGCAAAATCTGCTACAGCTTTCATCATCCGTGTCGGTCCGCACAGAAAGAATCGTGTCCTACCATAATCATTTTTTGAGAAATCCTCTTTTATTAAATCAAGGACGGTCCCTTTGAATCCAAGACTTCCGTCATCGGTAGCAATTCTCGTATTCGTCAATCCTTTTTCGATCACCAATTCCTTATGACGTCCACCAAGGAATGTGATATGCTTCTTTTCAACAGGGAATCTCTTTGTGAGGAACGGGAACGGTGCAATGCCGATTCCTCCGCCGACAAAGACTGCGGTATCGAAGGAGTCATCAACAAATGAAAGGAAATCATTCCCGCACGGTCCCACAACATCAATGGTGTCCCCTTTGATCTTCCGCGCCAACACTTTCGTCCCAGTCCCAACAACATTGAAAACGATTGAAACCCGGTTCCCTTCCACATTGAAGATACTGAACGGCCGCCTCAGCAGAGGGAAATTATCTCCGACCCGTATATTCACGAACTGTCCGGGTTTTGCATTGGAAGAGAGATAGTCCGAAATGAATGTCATTTCTACGATCTCATTCGTAAGAGGTCCGCATGAATCTATTGGAACGATTTCCTGCTTCATAATTTCTTCGGTGTTGTGGATAGCGAATCTGATACCGCCGGTTCCGGTTTCTTTTCTTTCTGCAGTTTTGCTTCTTTTTCCTGCTGCTCTTTCAGTTTTTTCTCTTCGATCGCTTTTTGTTTCTCTTCCTCGATCCGCTGAAGTTCGTTCTCATATTCCTGGATCTTCGGCCGCGCCATCGAAGAGTATTGGGACAACGGATACTTCGCTACGACCCTGCGGTAAACTGCGACAGCGCTGTCGGTCTTTAATAAGGAATTTTCATAGATCCATGCGGCAGTATACAATGACTTTGACGCAAATGGAGATGTCGGATATTTTTCATGGATCCGTTTGAATTCACCTATTGCCTGTTCATACTTCCCTTTTTCATTCGTTCCCTCCGCATTTTCGAATGCGATAAGTGCAGAATCCTTCTCGGCAATGATCACAGGTAGAGCAAGATTCTTACGAGCTTCGTTTGCATATGGAGATCCGGGATATTCTGTGATGATCCTTTTATAGTATGGTTCCAATTCGGCGGATGGTCTCTTCAACATTCCTCTGTAGATCTCTGCAATAGTATAGATGGATCGCGGAGCATATTCACTCGCAGGAGCCGATGCGATCACTTCATTGAACCATCGTTGAGCGGAATCGGGCTGCTGTATCTCCAGGAAGAAGATCCCGCCCAATTCAAATTTTGTTCTGATGATGGAACGCTGCAGAGAATCGACCATTTTCAGATGTGATTCTTCGCGGTTCAGTTTCTCTTTGATCTTGAGCGAATCCAATGCGACAAACGCTGCGGCGGTATCTTTCGATACTTTCCCGGCTTTGGTCATTTTCTTGATTTTCACCTCTTCTTTCACTATCACTGAATCGCGGACCTTAACGGAATCAGCGGACGGAGATAGTGCGAGTGAGTCATTGCGCAGTTTTGCTTCGATGATACCTGTTAACAGTGAATCATATCGTGTCAGGTCCTTGCGCAGTTGATCATATTTGTTGAAAATGTCGGCACGTTCGCCTGCAATCTTCGTGATCTCCGACGCAGCAAATTCAACACGCGCTTTTCCGTAAAGGACCCGAGCGGAATCATAATTCAATTCTTTTTCCTGATAGTACTGAGCAAGGGTATAATACGAACGTACGGCTTCATCCGTCCTCGCGAATGCCGTGTCGATGTACCGGTATTTAAGAACAGCTTCTTCCGTTTGCCCGTTCATCATCAGTACATTCGCCAATTCATAGTGGATGGTGCCAAAGTATTCGCTGTTCTTTGTATCATTCAGCATCTCGGAAAGTCCGTTGATGGCTTGTTGATATTGTTTCTGTGAAGCAAAGAGTTTCTGCGTCTGCAGCTGTGCCTGGAATTTGAAGGAATAGATCGGAGAAATATCCATCGCTTTGGAATACGCCTGCTGTGCGTTTTCAATGCTGTCCAATTCTGTGAAACATTTACCGATCTGAAAATAGATCCTGGTCCGCAGCTCATTGTCATTGATGAGATCGGCAGCAGAGGAATATTGCTTTTCGGCCTGGAGAAAATCATTCAACTCAAAATAATACTGACCTAGTTCGAATGCTGCTTGTCCTGCAATTTCTTCATCGGTCCCAAGTGTCTTTGTAAAGACATTGTTCAATTCCTTGATACCGGATTCATATTTCTTCTGCCTCATGAGACTCTTCCCGAGCCACAGCTGAGATTCCGGCACCACATCGCTTTGCGGGAATTGAACGGCGAGTTCCTGGAATTTCCTTTCTGCACGGACATCATCTTCCATATAATAGTATGCTTTACCGATCATCAGCAATGCATCATCCACCCATTTGGAATTAGGATAGAACGAGAGCACTTTTGAGTTCTTCTCGATCGACGTTTGGAATTTTTGCCGTGCGGATGAAGGGATGGCCAGTGGCTTTCCGGTCGAATTCCGTTCGTAATAGTCCCGCCGCGCTTTCAGGACCTCATCCTCAGCATCACTGAACAGCCGTTGTGCATTATAGAAGGTGTTGAAATATGAGACAACATTCGTGTACCGCTGCTTGGTGTATTCCGCGAACGGATCGTACACCGCACAACCGGGAATGACAGCAGCGAACAGAAGGAAAGCAGTTATGTAGGCAAGAGTATTTTTCACGTGTGCCTCTAAAATAATTAAACGTACAGTGCAATTCAATGTTAAACTTTTCTTTCGTGCCTGTGTCAATACTGTATCATTGACCCCAATTCTTCCATTTTCTTATGAGGCAGTTATGAAGACCAGCCGTATATTCACCGCACTCCTGTTCGTGCTATCATTAACGATCCTTTCTGCTCAACCCGCACACGAACGGAAGATGCCGAACGATCTCAACCTGAGCGACATTCAGAAGGAACAATTCGAAAAGATCGAATTTGATACGCAAAAAAAACAGATCGACCTTGGTGCAAAACTGGCAACGCTCAAACTTGAGATGAACAGACTCATGTCCGCCGATCAGATGGACAAGTCCGCCATCGAGAAAAAGATGAACGAGATCGCAACACAGTCCATCGCATTACGCATGAATCATCTGAATGCATGGTCGGAAAAGAACAAACTTCTCAATGCCGATCAGCAGAAGATCTGGAAAAAAAAGCTCCTGCAGCGTGTCCGCCGAATGCAGAACGGCAACGGCGAAGGCATGATGCATGAAAAGAAGATGGGCCGCGGCATGCAGAGAGGAATGATGAACGGTCATCCCGGAATGATGATGGAAATGGATGATGAACATCCCCGCATGGAACGGCGCATCGAAAAAGAGATCATTAAACAATAATTCAGTGAGTGCAGTACAGAGCGTCAACAACCGTATTCCGGTCGTTGACGTTCTTCATTTAAAGCGGTAGCAAGGATGGAATAATTTATCTCGGTTTAATGGTTGGACGGACGTCGATCTCGCTGACGTTGACACGGTTGGGCATAGTCAATGCAAAGACAACAGTTTCAGCAACATCAGCCGGCTGGATCGCATTTGGCTGATCGTGATCTTTGTCCGCAAATCCTGTATTGACTGAACCGGGAGAAATAGTGACGACACGGATATTATGTTCTCGCACTTCAAGCATCAATGAACGGGCGAACCCGATCAGTCCCCACTTTGTTGCGGAATAGACCGAACCGCCTGCGAATGAGTTCTTCCCGGCCAATGAAGCGATATTGATGATCTCACCGTGCTTCTGCGCCATCATTACCGGCAGGACCGCTCGGCTGCAGAGAAAGACCCCTTTCAGATTCACGTTCATCATCGTTTCATACTCTTCCACTTTCATATCCACGACATTCGAGAATACGCCGACTCCCGCATTGTTGATGAGGATGTCGATGCGCCCGAATTTTTTCTGCGCTTCAATGATCAGATTCTTCACCGAGTGCTCCGATGTAACATCGGTTGCTACAACGAGCGAAGAACCTCCAAGTGCTGTGATCTCCGCATGGACTGAAGCTAACAGTTCGGAATTACGGGCGGCTAGCACCACATGGACTCCCAAACGGGAAAGCTGCAAGGCGATCGAACGCCCGATCCCTTTACTGGCACCTGTGATTATAGCAACCGAACTGTTGAGTTCCATTACAGATCCCCTTCCACCGGACGTAACGTGATCTCATCGGTCGTCATCCGCTGCGGCTGACAATAGATGGACACAATTGCATCGGCTACATCTTCCGGCTGCATCATCTTATGATGAAATTTTTTCCGTGAGGTCTTATCCCACATATCGGTCTCAACAGCTCCGGGAAGGACATCGATCACTCGGATCCCTTTTTTCCGTACCTCCAACCGAAGACATTTCGACAATGCAAGTGCTCCTGCTTTTGATGCGGAATAAACGGATGAGTTGCTGAACGTTGTCACGGCGGAGACAGAATGGATATTGAAGATATGTCCCTTCTTCTGTTTGAGCATCGATGTCAGAACAGCTTTAGTTGTCAGGAAATATCCGCGAAGATTTGTGTTGAGTATCTGGTCGAATTCTTTGAGAGTTGTTTTCTCGAATGATTCAAATGCCGTTACGCCTGCATTGTTCACAAGGATGTCGACAGCTCCCACTTTCTTCGTAATAGTCGCCATCACGGCGCGGACCGAGGTCTCAGAAGTAACATCGCAGACGACGGGAAGAGCAAATCCTCCCTGATCGATGATCTTTCCTGCGTTGATCTCGAGCTGGGATCTGTTGCGTCCGCTGAGGATCACTTTACAGCCGATGATCGCAAATGCATTCGCGACAGCGAGTCCGATACCTTTTGTAGCACCGGTCACCCAAACGACCGGTATATAATTTTTCTCTAATTCGATCACGTTACGACAATTTATTGGTGACGAGCGTTAAAAATTCAGTTCGTGTTTTGATATTGTTCTGGAAGATGCCGAGCATTGCACTTGTTGTTGCAAGGGAATGCTGCTTCTCTACTCCCCGCATCATCATGCACATATGTTTTCCTTCGCACACAACTGCAACACCTTCGGGATTCAGAACATCATATAACGTGTGTGCGATCTGCCGGGTCATCCGTTCCTGCACCTGAAGACGACGCGCGAACATATCCACCAGTCTCGGTATCTTGCTCAATCCGACGATCTTACCGTTCGGTATATACGCAATGTGGATCTTTCCATAGAACGGCAGCAAATGGTGCTCACACATGGAAAAATAATCAATGTCTTTCACAATAACCATCTCTTTATAGTCTTCCTTAAAGATGGCGCCGTTCAGGATGGTCTTCACATCCTCATGATATCCCTTCGTCAGGAATTGCAATGACTTTGCAACACGATGCGGGGTCTTGATGAGTCCTTCCCGTTTCGGATCCTCTCCGATATATTTCAACTGATCGTGGACCAATTTTTCCAGTTTCAGCGTCACTCCAGCGTTCGCTTTTTGTTTTGCCACGGTCAGGCTCCTTTGTATTCGACGAAATTATTCTCTGTTTCATAGAGACGTACGGAAAATAATTTTCCTTCAGAAATATACGGCTCTATCTGATTCCAGGCTGCAATGGCGATATTCTCGGTCGTTGGATTTATGCCGCGAAGGAATTCAACATCGGTGTTCAGATTCTTATGGTCCACAATATCCAGAAAACGTTCAGCAAGCACTTGTTTCACCTTTTTCAGATCGATCACGAATCCTGTTTTTGCATTCGGTGTTCCCGCAACACAGACCTCTATATAATAGTTATGTCCATGACCGTTAGGATTGGAGCATCCACCGAATATTTCATAGTTCTCTTCATCGGTGAGTATAGGATCGAACAAACGGTGTGATGCACTGAAATGTGCGCGGCGATATACGTATACGGTTCCCATTATTCTGAAAGTGCTTTCAATACTGCTTCGGTATGGCCTTCTACTTTTACTTTTGGAAAGATATGGGAGATCTTTCCTTTTTCATCGATGATAAAAGTTGTTCGCACGACCCCCATATACTTCCTTCCGTACATACTCTTCTCCTGCCACACGCCGTATTCCGAGAGCATTGTTTTGCTTTCATCCGAGAGTATCGGAAAGTTCAGATCATATTTTACGGCGAATTTATCATGTAATTTTACAGGATCCGGACTGACACCAAGAATGACCGCACCCTTTTTCTTTACGGAAGAAAGATTGTCCCGAAAAGAACATGCTTCCGCGGTACATCCCGATGTATCATCCTTAGGATAAAAATACAGGACGACCTTCTTCCCTTTGAATTCCTTCAGGGAATACTTCTTACCATCCTGTGCCGGTAAAGAAAAATCGGGAGCTTTCGCTCCCGTTGTAAGTTCTGCCATACCAAATACTCCTGATTATGCGATCGCTTTTTTCACTTCATCGTACGGAGGTTCAACACCGGGATTCTCAGAGACCCATGCGTACGTGATCGTTCCGTTTGCGTCAACAACGTATGCTGCGCGGTTCGATGCAGTGAGCCCGACAAGTCCGGCAAAATTATTGACCAGTCCGCAGTACTGTGCAGAGACATAGCGCGTATAATCGCTCAACAGAGGGAATTTCAATGCGTTCTTTGCGGCGAATGCATTGTTTGCAGCAGGAGCGTCAACACTGATGCCGATCACCTGTGCTCCGCCGGAATCGAAATCCGCCATTGCATCGCGGATCGTGCACATTTCTTTCTCGCACACGCCGGTGAATGCTCCGGGATAAAAGAAGATCACAACTTTTTTCCCGGCAAAATCAGAAAGTGAAACAGGTTTACGGGTTGCATCAGCGAGAGTGAAACCCGGTGCTTTTTGTCCTACGGTAACTGCCATAGTAGTTCTCCTTAATAAAAAGATAATGTCACTGCGCTTGATAACGCAGGATTTTTGATGGATGTTCCCTGTGTGTAAAAAAAGTAAAGAATTGAAATTGGAGTGTCAATAACTCAAGGGGTGCGGGATGGTAGATCATGCGGAGAGGGAGGGATTCGAACCCTCGATAGCCTTGCGACTATTCCAGTTTTCGAGACTGGCTCTTTCAACCACTCAGACACCTCTCCTTGTACGGCAGAGAACCGAAGAATGTCCGTCTGCGTTTGTTTGCATTTTCACGATCTGCGGAGAGGGTGGGATTCGAACCCACGGTACCCTTACGGGTACACTACCTTTCCAGGGTAGCCAATTCAACCACTCTTGCACCTCTCCAGACGAAATTGCAGTGCAAATATACAAAAATATTTCTTAATTCCAATTGCACTTTTTTTATTGTCCCGATGTTTCTATACTGTATATGCAACAACTTATCGCTGCTGCCGTAAACTGAGCGGTATTTTTGACAGTTTCCCTCACTTTTACCTTTGTTCATGAAAAAAATATTCCTTTTCGTATTCTTTTTTTCCCTAGCGTTAGGCCAGCAGAAAGCGATCGTCAGCGGTTTTGTCCGGGACAAGGCCAATAAAGAGTCGCTCCCCTATGCAGCCGTTGCGATCAAAGAATTAAAGATCGGCACTCCTACAAACATCGAAGGTTACTACGCAATTCCAAATATCCCCGAAGGTGAATTCGAAGTAACTGTGACCCTTTTGGGATATCAAACAACCACATTCAGGATCAATACACGCGAATCAAAAAAGATCGTGCACGATGTTCTGATGTCGGACAAAGCTGTCCAGCAGACCGAAGTTGTTATCGAAGCGGATAAAGCAGAAGAGAAACGCTCGACACAGACCGGCAGGATCTCTATGCAGGCGAAGGATATAGCTCAGCTTCCGACATTCGGTGAAGCCGATGTGTTCCGCGCTCTGCAGATGATGCCCGGCGTAAAAGCGACATCGGAAATATCAAGCGGTTTGAACGTACGCGGAGGAAGTTCAGATCAGAATTTGATCCTACTTGACGGGACTGTAGTTTATAATCCCTCACATCTCTTCGGACTCTTTTCGACATTCAATAATGATGCAATAAAAGATATCGATCTGATGAAAGGAGGTTTCCCGGCAGAATACGGCGGGCGACTCTCCTCTGTTCTGAATGTAACGAATATCGACGGAGACAGGGTTTCGACACACGGACAGGCATCCATCAGTATGCTCAGCACGCGTGTCACCGGGGAAGGTCCGATCGGGAACGGTTCGTGGTTCCTTTCCGGGCGGCGGACATATCTTGATCAGATCGTAAAAATAGGAGGACTTGATAAAGGTGACAATGCTCTTCCCCTCTATTATTTCTATGATGCCAATGCAAAACTGAATCAGGATTTTGGAGAGAATGACAAGGTCTCATTCGTCGGTTATTTTGGTGATGATAATCTTACCTATAGTCTCGGGGATAATGAACTATCGCTGAATATGCTCTGGGGAAACAGGACCGGCGGATTGAAATGGACCCATGTGTTCGATCAAACACTTTTTTCTGATTTCACTGCGTCATATAGTCATTATAAAGCAAAGATCGGTGCGGATTTCGGCGGAACGGATATCTCTCAGGAGAACAGTGTGTATGATTACTCACTGAAAGGTGACGTTGATTTCTTCCTCAGCAATGATCATCTGGTGAAGTTAGGTGTATGGTGGTCCCAATATGATATCGGATATATCCAGCGCGGTGACGGAGATCCATATGAATTCAAAGAACGTCCGGCGCAAATTTCATTCTATGGTCAGGATGAGTGGACGATCGATGAACGGTGGAATACGCAATTGGGATTCCGACTGGAATATCAGGACTTGACAAAGCATATCAGTGTCGGTCCCCGCTTCAATGTAAAATTCAATGTTGATGAGTATTCATCATTGAAATTCGCCACCGGAATATATTATCAATTCCTGAATGCCGTCCCTGCGGGAAGTGATAATGGATTCTCCCCGTTCGATATCTGGGTACCCATCAACGAAAAGATGAATCCCAGCAAATCCATTGATGTTGTTCTCGGTTACGAAACGAAATATTTTGAAGATTATAAGATGTCTCTGGAGACGTACTATAAGATCTACCGCGAGATACTTCTCTTCAAGCGTGAACTCCAACAGACACTGGAGGTGGATAAATTATTCTACGTCGGCAGCGGACGTTCGTATGGTATTGAATTGTTCGTCCAGAAACAGGTCGGTGATCTTACCGGAATGATCGGCTATACGCTTGCGTGGACACACCGGACGTATCTTGAATTGAATGACGGCAACGAATTCATGCCGAAGTTCGACCGTCGGCATGATCTGACGATCGCGGCGAATTATCAGCTGAATGAATTATGGAAGTTCGGCAGTGTCTTCACTTTTGCTACAGGACAATCATACACTCCGTCATCAGGAATTTGGATCGATAATTCTTCCGGTGCTTCGAACTTCCGCGTTGAACCTGGTCCGCTCTACAGTAAACGTCTGCTTCCCTATCACCGTTGGGATATCAGCATCAACAAAAAGATCACGATGTTCGATCTCGAAGGCAGCTGGTATGTTCAGATATTCAATGTCTATGGACTCTGGCACAGGAACACGTGGTTCAAGAATTTTGATTATACAAAAAACCCGGTCGAAGTAACCGACGTGAAACTTCTGCCGATCATCCCGTCATTTGGTGTTGAATTTAAATTTTAAGACTATGAGAATACTTTTCATTACTTTAGTAATTGCATTACTTGTCTTCGGCGGCTGCGAAGAATCGGATTCATCGTTCACGTATGATAAACAAATTGTGGTCACAGGATTGATAGAAGCCGGACGTCAGGTCGATTCCATTCGTTTGGTCTACACCGGGGATCCTGCAACATTCTACGATCCGGCAAATTACGCCATTAAGAATGCTGTTGTCATCGTATCAGGTATCGATGTTCTGTTCAATGATACACTCGTTCATGATCCGTTGATGCCCGGACGATACCATTCCTCCGATTCAACAAAGATCATTCTGCCGACAAAGTCTTACAGACTTTCTGTTAAAACAGTCGATGGGAAGACACTGTCCGCAGAGACCATCGTTCCGGATACATTCCGGATCACCTATTCTTCACTTCAGAACAACACTTCGGTCGTGTACAATCCATTGGCTCCCGTAAATAAATTTGAATGGTCTCCAAGCAGACTTCAGGGAACGTATCTGCCGACGATCTCAAGCATGGACCCCAATGCAGCCCGGATCCAGCGATCGTTCTTCCGGGACACTACAACCGGTCCTCCGCCCGATAAGATCGGGTACCGGGTAGGATTACCGAAGGACCAGACATCGACAGAACTACCATGGATCGTCCTCGGATATTATGGAACAACTCGCTTCGATGTCTATGCGGTCGATAATAATTATAACGACTTCCTGAATCAATTCGTCGCTTCGCAAGGGGGTGAATTGCGTGAGATCCGGTATAATGTACGTGGAGGATTGGGATTTTTCGGTGCACGCACCCAGGCATTCGGGGGGATCACAGTGTATATCAATCCACTATTATAAAATGATGGATCTTCAAAGAAGGACAGTCAATGAACGGCTGTCCTTTTTATATCAGAAGATGAGTATATTTCATTATGAGTGATCCAATACTTTTCGGACATGATGATGAGACGAACATCGTTTCAGTGAATGCACACAGTGATTCTCTTGTGAGGATCTATAAACGCACTGGTTCGAAGATCGTTTTCCGTGATGAGGAATTCTTCCCGTTCTTCCATCTTTCCGACAAACGGTTCATCGAGAATTTCCCGGAAAAATACTGGATCAAAAAACTCGACGGTTCGAATTATTACCAATATCTCTGCGCCTTCCCTTCTGTTCCCGTTCTATGGGATGCGGTCAATCATGTCCTTCGGAAATTGACCAAAGAATTCAAAACAAATTTCAATTCCTATCTAGAGACGGACCATCTCTTCCTTCGTCCCGATATGAATACGCAATATCTGATGCAGAGCGGCAAAACGCTCTTCAAAGGGATGCAATTCCATGATCTGCATCGGCTTCAGATCGACATCGAAACCTATTCAAAGGATTATCGCTTCAGCCGTGCAGACAAAAAAGATGACCGCATCATTTTGATCTCGATATCCGACAATCGCGGATTTGAGACCGTACTCGGCGGGAAGAGTATCAGTGAGAAGAAGCTCCTTCAGCAATGCATCTCGCTGATCAAAGAGAAGGATCCCGATGTGATCGAAGGACACAACATCTTCAACTTTGATCTCCCCTATATCCTCCGCCGATGTGAGATGAACGAACTGGAATTCTCAATCGGACGGGATAATTCTGTTCCTTCCGGGATCCGTTCCCGAACATCGTTCGCGGAGAATTCTGTGGAGTATATGAGTTTTGAAGTGAACGGTCGGCATATCATCGATACATGGCTGCTGGTGCAGTCGTATGATATGATCAAACGGAATATGGAGAGTCACGGATTAAAATATGCCGCGAAATATTTCGGTATCGCTTCCTCCGAGCGGACATATATTCCCGGCGAGAAGATCTCATGGTATTGGGACAATGAGCCGGAGACGTTGAAAAAATATGCGCTCGACGATGTGATCGAAACACGTGGTCTGAGCGAGAAACTTTCCGGAAGCACATTCTATCTTGCACAGATGCTTCCGTTCAATTACGGGACAGTTGCAAAACTCGGTTCGGCAGCGAAGATCGAATCGATCTTTTTGCGCGAATACATCAAACAGCGCTATTCAATTCCCAGACCCCAGCGAGGGACCCAGACAAGCGGCGGATACACTGATATCTTCCATACAGGAATTTTCAGAAAAATAGTTCATGCGGATGTCGAATCCCTGTATCCCTCTATCATGATCTCCAAAGGGGTAAAACCGCTCACGGATGAGCTGAACGTATTCCAATCCGCGATTCGTTATTTGACTACACTGCGTCTCGATACCAAGCAATTGATGCGTTCGACCGTGCTGGAACAGGACCGGACAAGACTCGATGCGATGCAGTCATCATTCAAGATCCTCATCAATTCTTTCTATGGATATCTTGGTTACGGTAAAGGATTGTTCAACGACTATCGCCAAGCAGATGTCATTACCACCACCGGACAGGAACTACTCCGTCAATTGATCAAAGAGATCGAGATCCATAACGGGACCGTGATAGAGGTCGATACCGACGGTATATATTTTATTCCTCCTGACAATGTCAACGGTGAGGAATCGGAACGGAAGTTCGTCGACCATCTCTCGTCCGAACTTCCTGACGGGATCAATCTCGGATTCAGCGGACGGTATCTAAAGATCATGAGCTATAAGAAAAAGAACTACGCCCTGCTCCATTATGATCAGCGGATCTCGATCAAAGGTTCTTCGCTCATTTCCCGCTCCATTGAACGGTTTGGAAGGAACTATCTGCAGCAGTGCATTGAATGTCTTCTCAATGAGCGTTTTCAGGACCTGCATATTCTCTATACGGAATTGGAAAAAACGATCCGTGAGCATGGCTGGGATATCGTGGATTTTTCAAGAACAGAGACGCTCAAAGACTCGATCGATGAATATAAGAACGATATCGATGCCGGGAAACGGAATCGATCCGCTTCATATGAATTGGCAATTCATTCATCAAAAAAATATAAACAAGGAAGCCGCATCAGTTATTACATCACCGGATCGGATGCGCATGTGAAAGGATTTGAGAATGCGAAGGAAGCGCATGAATGGGATGCTAACTTCCCTGATGAGAACACGGCATACTACCTGAAGCGGCTGGAGGAATTCTCGAAGAAGTTCGAGATCTTCTTCGATGAACGCGGGTATTCATCGATATTCTCTCCGGATGATCTGTTCGGTTTCGATCAATCGTCTGTCGTGCTGATGAATAGAAAAGAAAAGGAGGCCCCGTCAGAGCCTCCTTCCGATGAATCGTATTCGATCGAATTCGATGATACTGACCGCTAAACGGTCTCTGGTTTACTGAACATTGCTTTGATATAGTCCACGATAACAAATGTGGAAGCTCCCGGTGTGAATATCTCACCGATACCCATCCCCTTGAGTTTCAGAATATCCTCCTGCGGAACAATTCCTCCGCCGAATAACAGCACATCTTCCATCCCTTTTTCGTTCATCAGATTCTTCACTTTCGGAAAGATGGTCATGTGAGCGCCACTGAGCGAACTGATACCGATCGCATTCACATCTTCCTGCAGTGCTGCTTCCACGATAGCTTCGGGAGTTTTACGGAGACCGGTATAGATCACTTCCATACCAGCATCGCGCAATGCTGCGGCTATCACTTTGGCTCCGCGGTCGTGTCCATCAAGTCCTGCTTTTGCGATCAATACCCGGATCTTTTGGCTCATACAATTCCTTTCAATCGGTCAGATGACCGAGTTCCCGTGCAAACGAAATGAATGTTGTGTAAAACTTAGATAATGGAAATCCTACAACAGTATAATAGTCGCCGGAGATCCGTTCCACAAATACAGCTCCGAAATCATCCTGTATACCATATGATCCCGCTTTGTCCATCGGAGAACCGGATCCTACATACTCTGCGATCTCCTTCTCATCCAAAACACGGAATGTCACTTCTGTTGATGCACTGTCAATATAGGACTTTTTCGTCGACGCATCAACCAATGCATATCCGGTGAAGACCGTATGGGTCCTGCCGCTGAGAGAACGAAGCATCTCTTTTGCTTCATCGGCGGAACGTGGTTTTCCCAGAACTGTTCCGTCGATCACCACGATCGTGTCTGATCCGATCACGATCCCGGAAGGATTCATCGCGGCAACATCCTCCGCTTTATGCAGCGATAGACGTTTGACATTCGCTTCGGGTGTGGAAGCAGGATCGATCTCTTCAACGACCGTTGAGGGACGTATGTAGAAATTCAATCCGATCTGCTTCAGCAGAAGAGCTCTTCGCGGAGATTGAGATGCGAGAATGATGGGAACAGTGAGTGTTATCATTATTCTGACGTCGTGTACAAAAAAAAAGCGATTCTCATGAATCGCTTTCAGAAGTGGATCAATATTGATCAGCGGAACATTGCTTTCAAACTCCCCCAAGTCCTTTTAACACCGGACACGTTATGGGAGACGGTTATGATCGTTGAAACTTCAGAAACCCCTGAAGTGCCAACAGCATTGATGCGGTATTGATAGATGGAGCCGGTAGTTTTAAAAGCAGATTTGTCCACATATTCATAGAACGAATTAGAACCTTGTTTGGCGATGACCGCGACCGCAATGAATTCACCTGCAGTACCGCTTCGGCGTTCGATGATATACTCTTTCAATGAAGATTCATCGGTCGATCCCCATTGGATCGTTACGTTGCTTCCATCACTCCGCGCCTGCATCGTTCCTTCACGGATCACACCGGAGAGTGCGATTGTGGAAAGCATAACGAAGAAAAATAAAATTTGTCTCATCGGTTTTCTCATTTCAACATAACTTATGAAAAGCGAATTACCAGTCTTATACTGCCGTAAATTACAGTAGTTCATGAACAATGTCAATATCCACCTCAATAAATTAATACATTCGACATTCAAATAGATCATATATAAAGGTAAAATACGTGCTAAATCTTAATAAAAAGAATGGATGCCAATTTAAGCCGTTTTGTACATACAAAGGAACGATGCAGGATTGTATAGGCCCTACTCCTTCACGTTTCCTGACCAGATGAAATATAATTTCAGTATTGCATGAATTTCATACCGTGCAACGATTGGAGATCTGACAGAACGTTAGTGAATCCGAAATTATATTTTGAAGGGATTGTGCAATGACAATGAAAATCAGTTAAGGATGTCAATTCCGCAGTCTCAACGGGAATATTCAGGGGGACATTCTCCTAAAGCCTCAGGTGCTGGAAATCAATTTTCATTATATTACGGCGTTGGGTATGAACATTTTTATCAATACCTTAATAAATATCATGTGCCGAGTCGGTTTCAATCGCAGGAGTATTTCGATCGCAACTGGATCTTGAATTCCGTTCGGTTACATTATTGTAGCGTTCAATTCCCAATTGACGGGATTTAGTTGAAAGAGTAATGAATTGTGAAACGAATATTCATACAATAAAAATACAAATTTTATAACCTTATGAAATTATTCACACGTTTATATCCCCGGTTTTTTCTGTTCATTTCTATATCCGTTCTATTTATAGAGCCATTACATGCACAAGTAGAATTAGTTCCGGCGGATCACAAGGTCTATCCATTCATGAAAAGGATGCAGATCCTGGGCGTGATACCGGAATATAACAGTTCCATCGTCCCGGTCTCACGAGGCGAGATCGCATCTCTCCTTCAACGAATATCCGGCGCATCGGCTCTGACGGTCACTGATAAATCGATATTGAGCGATCTTATGATCGAATTCTCATATGACCTTACACATAGTGACACATTGACCTATGCTTTTTTTGAACAGCCTGGTATCACTTCTATCTTTGAGGAGTCAAAACAAAAATATCTCTATCACTATATTGATACATCAGTTGCAATTTTTTTGGATGGCATTGCTTCCTTGTCCCAGCGAGGATATCATGGCGACCGATATAACAATGGGATCCTTTTAGGAAGATACGGAGGACGGTTTCGTGGTACTCTTTATGAAACTGTCGGATTTTATGTAAAACTTTCAAATGGACAGGCATTCGAAGGTAATTCTAAGGATCGAAATATCGCAGCATTATTTGATCCTATTCTTTTTTCGAGTCAGAAATTTTCCGTTGAACAAACAAAATATGTTGATTCGTACGAAGGATATATCAGATTCCAAAATGATATGAATTCGTTGTCGCTGATCCTTGGTCGAGAACGTGTCCAGTACGGATTCGGATATTTGGATAAGATATTTCTTTCCGGCAACAACGTTCCCTTTGACTATGCAAAATTCGATCTACGGTACAAATCGGTGCAGTACTCATTCTTATATGGGAATATCGTCGGTGATTCACTTGGACGGACATTGACGTCAAAACTGATCGTTTCTCAAAGACTTTCACTTAATCTATCTTCCATTAAATTCGGAATCTTTGAAGCGCTGATCATTCCAGAGCGTTCGATCAGTTTCACATATCTTAATCCGGTCAACTTTCTGGTCTCATCAGATCTTTCACTAACATCGAGCCAGACAACAAATTCTTATCTTGGATTTGATTTTGAATATACACCGGTCCGCAACATTGCTCTCCAGGCATCCCTTCTTGTTGACGATGTAAATCTCTCTACGATTTCAAAGAAGGATTCAACCGCAAATGATAATAAGTTCGCTTACCAACTCGGATTCGAATGGCAAAATGCGTTGACCATTCCAAACCTTGTTCTCATTGCTGAATACACCAGGGTCGGTCCATTTGTGTATTCCCACAGATCGAATATGGCAACGTTCACACATTGGAAGATCTCGCTTGGGCATGCGATCCCTCCGAATTCTGATGAAGCAGCTGTTCGTTTAGCGTATGATATCAGCAGCCGTTTGAACATATCCGGAACGTACAAGACTCAACGTTCTTCCGCCGGATTACGATTCTCTCCTGCCGGAAAATTGATGAAAAATTTTGGCGGGGACCTTCTTAGGGGTGACGGAGATTTTCTACAATTTAATGAATTCCTGCAGGGTGATAGAACATCGAAAACAACCGCCTCATTTGACCTGCGCTTTGAACCTATCCGTCAATTCGTGATAGGGATAAATTATATGAAGATCGGATTTACAGATCATGTTCTCAATAAAGAGTATCACGATGATTTATTCACGATCAATGCTGAAATTGATTTCTAAATAACATGCCATAAATTCGGGATCATAGATATCGAACCTTTTCAATGATATCTTGATTGTCGGCAGCGTGTGTAATTGCTGAACTGATACAAACTATTGTGCTGATTCTAAAAGGTTAACCTATTCAATGAATCAGCTTCTTCCGATCTTCCTCAAGAGTATTTGGATTATCGACAAAACTCGTCCATTCTGATCCCTCAATGAATCCTCTGTCTCATTGTTTGATAATTTGGAATAATCTAAGTATAATTTCTACGGACATATTGGTCCTGCTTTCTGCCTCAGGACATTAACCATTAAGGATACAATACTTATTACACCATTTATCAGCATCATTGTTCCGACATTTCAAGAGGAAAAGATCCTTGAAAACTGTTTATCTGTTTTCACACCCGAACTGAAGAAGAAATATTCTTTTGAAGTTATCGTCAGCGACGGAGGCAGTTCCGACAGAACTGTTGAGATCGCAAAACAATACGCGGATACTGTCATTGTACATTCCGGGGAAACTAAACAAGGAATTGCTCAAGGGCGTAACACAGGAGAAGAAGCGGCTAAGGGAGAGATCCTCATTTTTCTTAACGGTGATACGATCATGCAGGATCCGGATGGATTCCTCTCCTACGTCAGTCTTTGGGGATCGGGAAAGACCGATGCATCTTCTTCTCCGGCACTTGCCTGCAGGGTCGACGTATTTCCTGAAGAGGAGATATGGAAGGATAGGATCTTCTATACTTTTCACAATCAATATGTCCGTATGTTGAATGCTATCGGACTTGGAATGTGCCGAGGAGAATGCCAGATCATGAAACGAAGTTCGTTCCATGCAGTCGGAGGATATCATGCCCATTTGATGTCGGGTGAAGATTTTGAGTTGTATACGCGACTTGCACGAATCGGACGGATTCGATACATCAATTCTCTTGTTGTATTGGAATCTCCAAGAAGATTTAGGAAACTCGGGTATATCCGGACTCTATTTATCTGGACAATAAATTCGATCACTGTCTTGTTCTTTGACCGATCATACTCGAAGGAATGGAAAGATGTGCGCTAGGAAGAATCCTAAATAACAACTTGTTATCATCGAATAGAACTTCCCTGCTGATCGGTATTCGAAGAACTATAACCGACCGAATGATCATTGAGATAATTATTCAAATAATTTTGGAATGAGGGTAGCGTAATGAATGAAGCAGTTGGCGTTTGTATTGGAGCATCAACAATATCGTTCGTGAAAGCTGTGCGTTCAGATGATGGATTGATCTCTATTGATTCAGTATCTCGCGTTCCGCATAACGGCTCTCCTAAATCTGTTCTTTCATCTCATTTCACGTCGTTCAATTCCAATGCAATTCCAACCGTAGTCACCGGCAGAAAATTCCGAAATCTGTTGGATCTCACCGCCATTTCCGAACCGGAAGCAACGGAACTTGCATTTTCATATCTCATAAAGAAGTACCGTCACCAACAGTTGTTTACCGGCATAGCAAGTCTGGGCGGTGAAACGTTCATGGTGTATACTCTTGATGACGAAAAAAAGATCACCAATGTCATCTCAAAGAATCAATGTGCGTCCGGTACCGGGGAATTTTTCCTTCAGCAATTGAAGCGCGTCGACATGGATCTGGAAGACTTTGCTGCGGCACCGTTAAGCGGCGATCCATTCAAAGTATCAGGACGGTGTTCTGTGTTCTGTAAATCGGATTGTACACATGCGTTGAATAAAGGTGTTCCTAAAAACGATGTAACGTCCGGACTCGCTCTGATGATGGCGGAAAAGATCGAAGAACTTCTCACAGGTGTACGGGCGGGACAAATCCTTGCCGTGGGCGGGGTGACATCGAACAAAGGTGTAATGTCATATCTTCAGAAAAAGACAAAGAACATCGTCATCCCGGAAGAAGCTCCCTATTTCGAAGCGCTTGGAGCAGCGATCTACGGATTGCAGAATACTGTCCGTCCTATCACCTCCTTCTCAGATATCTTTCTGCAAAAGAACAGTTCATTCCAATTCCATCAGCCGTTGCGTCAATTCCAGCCAAAAGTAAAGTTCCATTCGTTGGAAGTAGCCGTTGCAAATGATGGTGACCGCTGCATCCTTGGTTTGGATGTCGGATCAACGACGACCAAAGCCGTCCTGCTTCGGTGCAGCGATAATGCTGTTGTTGGGAAAGTATATCTTTACACACATGGAAATCCCATCAAGGCGTCACGGTCTTGCTATGAAGAACTGCTGCGTCAAGTCCCGCAAAACATCTCGATCATTGGAATCGGAACAACCGGATCCGGGAGACAGATCGCAGGTCTGCATGCGCTTACACACGGGATCGTGAATGAGATCATTGCACATGCAACTGCCGCAACTCATTTTGATCCGGCCGTTGACACGATCTATGAGATCGGCGGACAGGATGCCAAATATACGTTCCTTGTGAATGGCGTTCCTGCCGATTATGCTATGAATGAAGCGTGTTCAGCCGGTACCGGATCGTTCATCGAAGAAGCAGCACTGGAAGCCCTTGGCGTTTCTCTGCATGAAATTGAACCCATGGCCATGAGCGGCGACACACCGCCAAATTTCAGCGATCAGTGTTCCGCATTCATCAGTTCGGATATTAAAACCGCGTTACAAGAGAATCTCTCCAAAGAGAATGTCATCTCAGGTCTGGTCTATTCCATTTGTTTGAATTATGTGAACCGAGTCCGCGGAACCAGGCAGGTCGGTGATAAGATATTCATGCAGGGAGGTGTCTGTTATAACAAGGCGATCCCTATCGCCATGGCAGCATTGACCGGTTCAGACATCATTGTTCCTCCGGAGCCCGGATTGATGGGCGCATTCGGTGTAGCTCTTGAAATAAAGAATAGAATAACTCTGGGGGTGCTGCCGGAAGGAAATTATTCGCTGACAGAACTATTCCGTCGCGAGGTCACATACAAAGATCCGTTCATTTGTGCCGGCGGAAAAGAGAAGTGCGACAGACAGTGTTCCATCAATCGGATCGAAGTCCTTGGACGAACGTATCCATTCGGCGGAGCGTGCAATAAATACTACAATACGATCACGCAGCAATCATTTGAAACCGCAAGATACGATTATGTACAACGAAGGCACAAGGCAACATTCATCCAATTCGCGCCGCAGGCGGAGCTGCCGCCGCAGTCAAAGAGTGTGGGAATAAATCAATCCTTCCACACCCATACGTTATATCCCCTCTACTATAATTTCTTTACACGGTTAGGATTCCGTGTTGTCCTTTCTGATACAGTAGAAGAAGATACGCAGCATCGGGAACTGACTTCATATTGTTATCCCTGCCAATTATCCATCGGACTATTCCAGAATCTTCTGTTGAAAGAAACGGATTATATCTTTGTCCCGCAGATCCTTGAGATGCAAACCGGTGATGAAGGATATCAGCGGATGGATTTTAACTGCACCTGTGCTTTCTTGAGTGAAGAACCGTTATTCTTACAGCAGGCATATAAAGATAAGTCGTTAAAAGGAAGATTCGTTGCCCCGATACTTAATTTTGCAAACGGATTAATGACGCAGCAAGCCAAATTCGTTGAAACTGCCCGTTCGATGGGAATTTTGGACGAGACTATGGCGGCAGAAGCGTATTGCTATGCAGTGCAGATGCAAAATTCATATCAGGAGCATCTGTTCTCCCTCGGTAAAGAAGTGTTACAGCTGCTTGACAGCAATCCTGATGCGATAGCAATGGTATTGATCGGCAGACCGTATAATTCATTCACCGATCTTGCCAATAAAGGAATTCCTCAAAAATTTGCTTCACGTGGTGTGTTCGTGGTCCCCTTCGACCTATTCGACTATCGGAAAGAAAAGGTCGATGAGGATCAATACTGGGAAGGCTCGAAGAAAATTCTGAAGGCAGCGAAGATCATCATTCGCCATCCGAAACTCTTTGCGACCTATATATCGAACTATTCGTGCGCTCCCGATTCGATGACCATACCGCAATTCAGAAAGATCATCGGTTCCAAACCGACACTCACTTTGGAATTGGACGGTCATACTGCCGATGCCGGCATCAATACCCGCATCGACGCAGCATTGGACATCATCCAGAATTACAGAAAACTTCAGGTAGAGCAAGTGCAAGAGGAAAAGCCATTCTCCATCGCAACAGTGCAGCTTGAAGGAACGGCTAGTTTCATTGTAGGATCGGATGGCGAGAAGATTCCGTTGAATGATCCTCGTGTTGTGGTCATCATCCCTTCCATGGGAGATCTCAGTGTCCAATTATTCGCAGCGAATTTGCGTTCGTATGGATACAACGCAGTAGCACTTCCTGAAGGAAATGATGATATCCTCCGGTACGGCCGTGCAAATGCCACAGGAAAAGAATGTCTGCCGCTGTTGTTACTGGCAGGCTCATTGTTGGATTTTTTAGAGAACCGTTGGGATAAAAAAAGTTACGTCGCATATCTCATTGCGCAGGGAGCCGGGAATTGCCGGTTAGGTCAATATCCCGTATTCCTTCGGGATATGATCAAAAGGAAAAAGCTCCGTAATGTTGCCACGATGGTCCTGATGAACGAGAACGGATTCGCCGGTCTCGGACCGGATATTGCCTTGACGGCGATCCAATCGTTGATTGCGGCGGATGTTCTTGACGATATCCGATCCGGCATCATGGCGAATTCTGAGGATCCATCTCAAGGACTGAGAATATTTCAGGAAGAATTCAACGAACTCATTAAACAGAATGAACGCGTACCGCAAAAGCTGCCGCAGGCATTGAAACGGTTCTCTCGGTCAATTCATAAACGGATACCGGCAAAGATCAAGATCAAAGATTCAAAATATATTGCAATGGTCGGCGAGATCTACGTTCGGCGTGATCATTTTGCACATAAATATCTGAACAGGCGTTTTGCGGAAAAGGGATTCATCTTAAAGGATGCATATCTGACGGAATGGATATTCTATGTTGATTATCTGCTGAAGTTAGAATTATTGGAACCGGATACTTCCTTCAAACATAAATATGAACGCACCATTCGACTATTCTTTATGCGCCTCACTGAATATCGCGTAAAGAAGATACTTGAGCGTAGCGGCTATTATAAATTTGCACTCACTGATATCGATTCGGTATTGAAACACAGTAAGCACATCATTCCGCTTGATTGCAAAGGTGAGCCGGGGTTAACACTTGGGATCGCACTTCATGAAACGATCGAAAAATATTGCGGTGTTGTCAATATCGGTCCGTTCGGATGTATGCCGACCCGTTTTGCAGAAGCGGTGAGTCTGCCGGAGATGAATATCAAGAATAAGATCAAAGCAAAACGCATCAACGATCCATCCTATACATTGCCGGAAATGTTCAATGAAGAGATGAACCTTCCCTTCCTGACGATCGAAACGGACGGCACAGTTTATCCGCAGGCAATTGAAGCACGCATCGAAACGTTCCTGCTCCATGCCGAACGTTTGGCGCAATTAATGAAGAAGATGAGAAAACAACGGCGACCATCACTGTTTTGGATGAAAGCCGCAGCACTGCTCGGGCTGGCCAAATAATTGGATATTGATCAGCAACGTAATAAAACCGAAGCACGATCATAATCAGATCATTGTTTGCGCTGAGACCATAGCAGTGAGACCAATGTAGATGAATATCCCTCACCGGTGTTTATTCTTACGACGGCAATAATTTCTTGATAAAGGAATCTCAATCTAAAGCGGATGTTATTGCTTGATCGAACTGAGAAGAAAAAGGATTGGTGTTGAGTGCGGGAAAAGCCGGAAAGAGTTGTGTGCTGTAATACAGGAATCGTTATAACTATAAAAACTTTGTGCGGAAGGCGGGACTTGAACCCGCACGCCTTTTGGGCGCCACCCCCTCAA
>JBMOHT010000034.1:0-27164 GCA_049317705.1 Bacteroidota bacterium
GTCGCATTGAAAGCGGCGGAAGAATTACAGAAAGAAGGGATCAGCGCAGAAGTGATCGATCCCCGCACCATCCGGCCGCTGGATGAAGAACTCATCCTTGAATCCGTACGGAAGACAAACCGCTGCGTAATCGTTGAAGACTCATGGCCCTTCGCCAGTGTCGGCACCGAGATCGCACACCGTATCCACACGAAAGCTTTCGATGATCTCGATGCTCCGGTGGAAAAGATCAACAGCGCGGATGTTCCGATGCCGTACGCCGAGAACCTGGAGCATGAAGCATTGCCGAGTCCGGAAAAAGTGATCGCTGCAGTCAAAAAAGTCTTATATCGATAATTCGTAGGACGAAGCGTCGCTTCGTCCTACAGTATGAAAAGGAAAATTATGGCAACAAAAATGTTAATGCCGAAACTCAGCGACACAATGGAAGAAGGTGTCATCCTGAAATGGCGGAAAAAAGAAGGCGAGTCCATCAAGTCCGGCGACATCCTTGCGGACATCCAATCCGATAAAGCGGACATGGAACAGGAAGCCTATGATTCAGGCGTCATCCTGAAACTCTTCGCAAAGGAAGGCGAAGGAGTGAAGGTCGGTGCACCATTGGCGATCATCGGTAAAGCGGGCGAGGATATCACAGCGCTGCTTGCGGATGCCCCTGCATCTGCGGCACCGAAACAGGAAGCGGCTCCGGTCGCAGCAGCTCCCGCCGCCGCACCGGTGTATGTTCCGCCTCCGTCCCCTGCACCCGTCGTTGTGAACGAAGGACGCGTGAAAGCTTCACCGCTTGCAAGGAAGATCGCGCAGGAAAAGAATATCGATCTGCGGACCATCACCGGCAGCGGACCGATGGGGCGTATCGTAAAAGCGGATGTGGAAGGGAAGAGCGGTTCATCATTGCCGCGTAAAGTGCTGTCACCGTTGCAGACGAAAGAGATCCCGCTTTCGATGATGCGCAAGACCATTGCCAAACGTCTGCTGGAAAGCAAGAATACCATTCCGCATTTCTATCTGACGATCGAAATGAATATGAAGAAGGCTATGGACTTCCGTACATCATTCAACGATGCAACAGGAACGAAGATCAGTTACAACGACATCGTGATGAAATCTGTTGCTCTTGCTCTTCGTGAGAATCCAAAAGCGAACAGTTCATTCTATCCGGATAAGATCGTGCAGCACGGTCGCATCGATGTGAGCGTTGCCGTTGCTGTGGACGAAGGACTCATCACTCCGGTCATCCGCAATGCGGATCAGAAAACTCTGACGGAGATCTCCTCTGAAACGAAGGAACTTGCAAAACGGGCGCGCGAAGGAAAGCTGAAACCGGAAGAATTCACGAACGGAACATTCACTGTGAGCAATCTCGGAATGTACGACATCGAGAATTTTGCTGCGATCATCAATCCGCCCGAAGGTGCGATCCTTGCCGTCGGTTCCATCGTTGAGAAACCGGTCGTTGAGAATGGTCAGGTCGTAGCGGGGCATACAATGAAGGTCACGCTTTCCTGCGATCATCGTGTCGTTGACGGTGCTGTCGGAGCTCAATTCCTGCAGTCGTTCAAGAAGATCGTTGAGAATCCGTTGCTCCTAGTAATATAGAGGATTGACGGTGGAAATTTAAAGCGTCAAATCTCCGTAATATGAGGATTTTGACGCTTTTTTATGCAAATCTGTACTATTAGATTCAACATACTGTTGGGATATCTGAAGATTCATTGATGAAAGTATTGTTAAAGAATGTTTCCAAGAACTATTGATTTTCGCTTGGAAAAAGCATATATTTATTCCCTATAATTCAGGAATAATTTTTTCGAGGAGATACGCACGTGGCTTTTGTAGATAAGAGCACTACATTTTTCAGAGAAGGCGATGTACCGCAGAAATGGTTCGTTGTGAATGCCGATGGAAAAACATTGGGACGAATTGCTTCGCAGGTGGCACGCATTCTTCGCGGCAAGCATAAACCGCAATTCACCCCCAATGCAGATATCGGTGATTTTGTCATCGTTGTTAATGCAGAGAAGATCAAAGTCACGGGTAAACGTACCGAGATGAAAGAATACTTCCATTATACCGGATATCCGGGCGGTGCAGTGTTCCAGCAGTTCAAAGACGTGCTGAAGAATCATCCCGAACGCATCATCGAACATGCAGTAAAAGGAATGATCCCGCACACGAAGCTCGGCCGTCAGATCATCAAAAAATTAAAAGTGTATGCAGGCTCGGAACATCCGCATGCCGCACAGAAACCAGAAGTCATCGAATTCAATTAAGAAGGACGTACATGCAGCAAATGATCAACGCAGTCGGACGCCGCAAAACTTCGGTCGCCCGTGTGTTCTTAAAGAACGGTTCAGGAAAGATCACCGTTAACGAACGCGAGTTCGAAGTCTATTTCCCACTCGAGACACACCGCAACTCCATCACCAAGGCATTCTCCGTTACCGACACCGTCGGCAAATACGATGTGAATGTGAACGTTGACGGCGGCGGAATGTCCGGCCAGGCAGGCGCAGTGATCCTCGGTATCGCCCGTGCGTTGGTCGAGATCAGCGAAGAGAACCGCACCTTGCTCCGCAAGCACGGTCTGATGACGCGCGATCCCCGTATGGTTGAACGTAAAAAATACGGTCAGAAAAAAGCACGTAAGAGATTCCAGTTCTCCAAACGTTAATTGTTTTCACCGGTCGTTCGGAGCCTTCGTGCTCCGAACGGTCATGCTTCACCTAATCAAGCATACTCTCGGATCGGTGCAGCGGTGTTTCGCACAGCGGAACTCTGCATCGAGTTGAACAGAGTAGAAGTCAATCAACCAAACATAAAAGGAACACCATGCCTCGTGTAGAACTCGCGGAGTTACTCTCTGCCGGTGCCCACTTCGGTCACCTTACCCGCCGTTGGAACCCCAAAATGCGTCCCTATATCTTCATGGAACGCAACGGCATTCACATCTTCGATCTTAAAAAGACCCAGACACTTCTTGATGAAGCTGCGACCGCTATTTCCAATGTCGTTGCCGAAGGCAAGAAAGTGCTGTTCGTTGGTACAAAGAAACAGGCGAAAGAGGTCATTCAGGCGGAAGCTGTCCGCGGCCATCAGTATTATGCAACGGACCGCTGGCTCGGCGGAATGCTGACCAACTTCACCACCATTCGCAAGAGCGTAAAACGTTTGACGAACATCGAAAAGATGGAGACAGACGGAACGTTCGAAAAGATCACGAAGAAAGAGACATTGTTCCTTTCACGCGAAAAAGAGAAACTCCAAAAATCACTCTCCGGTATCGTTGAGATGACGCGTCTTCCCGGTGCGCTCTTCGTTGTTGACGTTAAGAAAGAAGCAATCGCAGTTCAGGAAGCGAACCGGCTCGGTATTCCGGTGTTCGCAATCGTTGATACGAACGGCGACACGGACGGAATTGATTATGTCATTCCGGCGAACGATGATGCACTGAAATCGATCCAGCTCATTGCGCGCGTCATTACTGATGCGATCGTTGAAGGACATGCACGCAAAGTCGAAACCGCTCCTGAACCGGAAGAAGCGGAAAAATCGGACAGAGATAAATACGAACGCAGAGACCGCAGACCACGCAGACCACAACAAGAAACGGACAAAGCATAATTATGGCAGTCACTAGTGAATTAGTAAAACAACTGCGCGACAAAACAGGCGCAGGAATGATGGATTGTAAAAAAGCACTCGATGAGTCAAACGGCAACATGGAACAGGCCATCGAGATCCTTCGCAAGAAGGGTGCTGCAACCGCTGCAAAACGTGCGGACAAAGCTGCGAATGAAGGAACAGTCGTTGCAAAGATCTCCGACGATGGAAAACGCGGTATCATGGTTGAGATCAACTGTGAGACCGATTTCGTCGCTCGTGGAGATGATTTCACGGCCTTCGCAAAGTCCATTGCATCAATCGTTTTCGAGAATACTCCGGCAACCGTCGAAGCACTGCTCGCGTTACCGCATCCGGACGGCAAGACCGTTGCAGATGCTCTTTCGAATCTTACCGGTAAGGTAGGAGAGAAGACCGAGATCCGCCGTATCTACAGCGTTACATCAGACGGCGGCTTCCTTGAACAGTATATCCATATGGGAAGCAAACTTGGAGTGATCGTTGAGCTCGGCGCGGAACTGAATCCCGCAAATAAGACCGTCGCACGCGATATTGCAATGCAGATCGCAGCAATGAGTCCGCTCGTCGTTTCGCGTGATAAAGTGAACCAGGAACTGATCACAAAGGAACTCGAGATCTACCGCACTCAGGCAAAGAACGAAGGAAAACCCGACCAGATCGCTGATAAGATCGCGAACGGCCGCCTTGAGAAGTATTATCAGGAAGTTGTCCTTCTTGAACAAAGCTTCATTAAGGATGCAGGAAAGTCGGTGAAAGAACTTCTGGCGCCGAATGTAACGGTGAAACAGTTCAAGAGATTCCAACTTGGCGAATCGATGAATTAACATCTGAAAGGTCTCTTCTGAGACCTTTCTTTTTATTGGAGCATCCTTATGGGTACAGCAACTGCTAAATACAAACGAATCCTGCTCAAATTGAGCGGTGAAGCATTGATGGGTGATCTGGAATATGGTATCGATTCCAAGGTCCTGAAACAATACGCTGAAGAGATCAAGAAGATCCACGATCTTGGCGTTCAGATCGGTATCGTCATCGGCGGCGGGAACATCTACCGAGGTATCGAGAATTCGTCGGACGGCGTCGATAAAGTGACCGGTGATCATATGGGTATGCTGGCGACCGTGATCAATGCTCTGGCACTGCAGAATACCCTGGAACATCACGGAATGTATACCCGCTGTCAGACTGCGATCGATATGGCCCGTATTGCAGAACCGTATATCCGGCGCAAAGCTGTCCGTCATCTTGAAAAAAACCGCATTGTTATCTTTGCGGCAGGGACTGGAAATCCGTATTTTACGACCGATACCGCTGCTGTTCTCCGCGGAATTGAGATCGAAGCAGAGGTCATCATCAAAGGGACACGTGTTGACGGAATTTACGACTCGGACCCTGAAAAGAATCCGAACGCGAAGCAGTATCCGCTGATCAACTATGATGATGTCTTCAAGAAAAATCTTAAGGTCATGGATATGACGGCAATAACTCTCTGCAAAGAGAACCGATTGCCCATCGCCGTCTTCAATATGAATGTGAAGAGCAATCTGCTGAATCTTGTGACCGGAGAGAAGGTCGGTACAATCGTATCGGAAAATGCTCCATCGTTATCGTAACAATATTATTCGGAGGTGACCTATGCAATTAAAAGAAATTTTGAAAAGCTGTGAAACACGTATGCAGAAAGCCGTGGAGAGTGTCCGTCATGAACTGGTGAAGGTCCGTACGGGTAAAGCAACAACGGCACTGCTGGATACGGTGAAAGTTGATGCCTATGGTACGTTGATGCCGCTCAATCAGACCGGCTCCATCAGTGTGATCGATGCTCATATGCTTGCCGTGACCCCGTGGGATCAGGGAATGCTTCATCCGATCGAAAAGGGGATCATCGCAGCCAATCTCGGCTTGAACCCGAGCATCGACGGAAAGATCGTCCGTGTTCCGATACCGATGCTCAATGAAGAACGCCGCAGAGAACTTGTGAAACTAGTGAAAAAATTCGGAGAAGAAGGAAAAGTGGCCATACGGAATGTGCGCAGAGATGAGAATGAGATCCTGAAAAAATCGGAAAAGGATGAACATTTCTCAGAAGATGAACGGAAACGCGGTGAACAGGAGGTCCAGAAATTTACGGATAAGTTCATCAAGGAGATCGATAATCTTCTTGTGCTGAAAGAAAAAGAGATCATGGAAGTATAGTCTGCTGAGTCGGACTTTCCGGTCCCGCTTCGGCGGGACTTTTTGTTTATCACCATTAACGACAGTACTTCCGATGATCACCAAATCGACATTGCGGGAACAAATGAAACTTCAGCGTGCGGCTCTCGGCAAGACCGAATTCCGGGAACGTTCGAAACTGATCCTGGAGAATCTTCTCTCGCTGCCAGATTTTTTTATGCATGATGTTGTTCATACGTATGTCTCATCCAAGAACAACGAAGTGGATACACATGAACTCATCCGTGTTCTGGTAAAACAACGAAAGCGCGTCGTTGTCCCTGTGTCCGATCCTCAGACAAAGCTGATGAGACATTCAGAACTCTTCTCGCTGGGGGAATTGATCGGCGGAGCATACGGTATATTGGAACCCCGGATGGTCCGTCCCGTTCCTGTCGCCGATCTGCAGGTGATCGTGGTACCCGCAATGGCAGTTGACAGAGCGGGGAACAGACTTGGATTCGGCGCGGGATTCTATGACCGTTTTCTTCACGATGTGCAATTGACCACCATCGCATTGGCATTTGATTTTCAGATCGTTGACAGCGTACCGGCAGAAAAAACGGATATTCCTGTCTCGTATATTGTGACAGAACAAGAGATCATCCGTTGCCGAAACTAAATGAACCTATTGCCGTAACATAGGAGATCTAGCAAAGGAGCAATTTATGAACAACCAGAAATTATATCGTTCGCAAACGAATAAAGTGTTTGCCGGTGTCTGCGGAGGACTCGCTGAATATTTCGACGTCGATCCGGTTGTCATCCGCATCATCTTTGTGTTGATGCTCCTTTTCGGCGGAAGCGGATTCCTGCTGTATCTTGTCGCGATCTTCATTGTTCCTAAACGTCCGTTCGCTGCTCAGCCCTTTGTTGCCGATCAGTCCATACCGGTTACTCAACCTAAAAAAGATACGGTCAGGAACTGGTTCGGAGGAGCATTGGTGGTGTTCGGATTCATCATCCTTCTTTCTAATCTCGAGATATTCCATTTTTTTAATTTTCTTGAAGACGCATTCGAATATGTATTCCCTGTATTATTGATCATTCTCGGAATGGCGATCATATACTATCGCCAATCACAGCAGGAGAATCCTCCGCAGCAGTCACAGGGAGATCAATCTGCACCGGCGGCAGAGTATACTACTCAGGCAGAGTCATTCCGTCAATTTAGAAGGTCATCGGGCGATAAGAAGCTGTTCGGTGTGTGCGGCGGTATGGCTCAGTATTTCGGCATCGATTCGAGCCTGCTGCGAATGCTGTATGTTGTCTTATGCCTTGCATCGTTCGGTGCCGGATTCGTATTATATATTCTGATAGCCATCGTTGTTCCGTACGATAATGTCATGAATGCGCGGGTATCATAATGGATAAACAACAGATCAATAAGGTCCCAATCTTCGGAATCATCCTTGTTATGGTGGGGGCAGGATTGCTGCTGCGGCAAATGAACATCATCCGTATCGACGGAAAGTCGATGCTGCTGTTCGGTTTTGTTGCCTACGGTGCGGCAATGATCATCCGTTCATTCGTGATGAACATCCGCCAATCGCTCTTTATCGGAAGCGTTTCATTCTTTTCAGGTGTATTGCTGGTGCTTGGCCATTATGAGCTGATCGAACCAACAGCGTACGTCTATGTGCCGGGATTTCTGATGACATTCGGGTTGTCGTTTCTGATGCTGTTCATCTTCAATTACAAGGATTTCCATCTTCTTCTGCCGGCAACGATCTTTATCGGACTCGGAATCGCATTCATGATGACGGAGATCGGTTATCTCTATCCCAGCGATGTTAAGGAAGCGATACAGCAATACTGGCCGGTCGCGATCATCCTTTTCGGCGTGCTGATGCTGTTCAGGCGAAAAGATCCGAAATAACATTAAACTAAAAACCCAAATCATGTGATTTGGGTTTTTAGTTTCTGATACAGTGTTGGCGGTTCAATGGGCATCAAGCCAATTCTTTCCGATGCCGAGTTCTACTTCGATGGGGACATTCATCGGCATAGCATCACGCATTTCCTTCTCGACCAGAGACCGCATTGAATCTTCTTCACCCTTTACAACATCGAAGACCAATTCATCGTGCACCTGCAGCACCATCTTACTTTTCAGTTTTTTCTTTTTCATTTCCCTGTGGATGTTGATCATTGCGATCTTGATCATGTCAGCCGCAGTTCCTTGAATGGGCATATTGATCGCCTGGCGTTCGGCATTTCCACGGATATTCTGATTCTTGTTATTGATGTCCGCTAGATATCTTCGGCGTCCGTTCAATGTTTCCACATATCCTTTTGAGCGGGCAGAATCGATCGTTCCGGAGATATACTGATTCACTTTAGGAAATCGTTCAAAATACTTTTGAATGATCTGTTTCGCTTCTGCCTGACTGATGTCCAGACGGGAGGCGAGTCCGAACGGACCGATGCCGTACATAATTCCGAAGTTCACTTCTTTTGCTTTTCGCCGCATATCCCGGGAAACTTCCTTTTGTTCGACGCCGAAAACTTTCGCTGCAGTCGAGGCATGGATATCTTCTTTTTTAATGAACGCATCAAGTAACCCTTCATCACCGGAAATGTGAGCCATTATCCGTAATTCGATCTGCGAATAATCCGCAGAGAGGATGGATGAGCTCTTGTCAGCAGGAATGAACGCTTTACGCATCTTGCGTCCAAGCTCCGTGCGGATAGGAATATTCTGCAGGTTCGGATCACTGCTGGAGAGTCTTCCCGTCGCCGCTACGGTCTGATTGAATGATGTGTGAAGCTTTCCGGTATTTGGGTTGATCAACTTTGGAAGAGCATCAACATACGTTGATTTCAATTTCTGAAGCTGACGGTATTCCAACAGCTGTTCAACAACTGGGTGTTCCTTCCGCAGGATCTCAAGGACAGCCACATCGGTGGAGAATCCCGTTTTGGTCTTTTTGACGGAACGGAGCTTCAATTTCTCGAAAAGGATCTTCGCCAGCTGTTGTGTTGAGTTGATATTGAATTGTTCTCCGGCCATTTCATAAATATTCTTTATCAAGCCGTCCAGTGTTGAGCCGATCTCACCAGACATGACGGAGAGGAAAGGGATGTCGAGCTTAATTCCGTTGATCTCCATTGCGGTAAGTACTTCAATCAACGGAAATTCGATCTCATCGCATAAATCCTTCATCCCGCCATCGGCGATACTGTTCCGCAATATCTCGACGACTTGTAGTGTGATGTCTGCGTCTTCAGCAGAATAGTTGCCAACTTCATCGACGGGAATATCGCGAATATCACGTTTGCCCCCGTTCGTCAGTTCATTGAAAGATACCATTTTATATTGCAGGTGTTCTAGTGCAAGTGAATCAAGAGAATGCTGTTTGTCGGAGCGAAGGACATATGCAGCGATCATACTGTCGAATGCTACACCGGCGACAGATATCCCTTTCGTGGACAGGACAAGCGAATCATATTTTATGTTCTGGCCGTATTTTTTGACCTTCTCATTCTCAAATACAGGCCGAAAATCCTTCACAATACGTTCGAGTGCAAATCCTTCGCGTTTGCTCACTGATGAATCACTGAAAAGATCCGCAGACTCTTCACGGAACGTCGTGTCAATCACGGGAAGGTAATATGCTTTTTCCTTCTCGAAGCAAAACGCAATGCCGACCAATTCAGCGCGCAGTGAATCGGTGGATGTTGTTTCGGTATCGAATACGAACGATTTAGCTCTCTTGAGCTGTGCAAGCAGTTTCAAATATCCCGCATCGTCTTTAATGATGATATACTCATGCGTTGTTGTATTGATATCCTTCAATTGCACAGGCGGTTCTATGACCGACTCCTGCACTACTTCAGCAATACGCTCGGGGACGACATTGTTCTCCCGAAGACGTTTGGCAAACGTTTTGAATTCCAACCGGTCGTATAGTGCGATCAATCCGGGAATATCCTTGGGTGCTGCTTTCAACTGGTGGAGATCGACTGTGATCGGAACATTCGTATCGATCGTTACGAGACGTTTGGAGAGCATTGCAAGCTCTTTATTGTTCCGGAGTTTCTCCTGGAGTCCTTTCTGGGGAATAGCGTCCACATTCTCCAGTATCTTCTCGATGGTCTTATATTTTTGCACAAGAGGGAGGGCAGTCTTCGGACCGACACCGGGGACGCCGGGAATATTGTCCGCAGTATCGCCGATAAGACCGAGCATATCGATGACACGGTCGGGTGTGACCCCGAACTTTTCCATAACACCTTCTTCACCGACGATCTCATCTTCGTTTCCGAATTTACCAGGCCGGTAGATCTTGATGTGATTGGAGACGAGCTGCATGAAATCCTTATCGGAAGTGACGAGGAAGGTGTCGATCTTTTCCTTCTCAGCGCGGCGTGCAAGCGTTCCCATGATATCATCAGCCTCATACCCATCAAGTTCCAGGACAGGAACATTGAAAGCATTCACCACATCTTTCAGGTATTTAAGCGAGGCGGCAAGATCATCCGGCATCTTATTCCGGGTGGCCTTGTATTCCTTATATTCAATGTGGCGGAATGTAGGTTTGTCGGTATCAAAGACGGCGGCGATATGATCCGGTTTATGTTCATCGAGGATCTTGTTCAGATAATTCACAAATCCGTAGATCGCGCTGGTATTCTCGCCTTTGGAATTGATGAGAGGATTCTGAGCAAAGGCAAAGTAGGAGCGGTAGGCGATTCCCATTGAATCGATCAAAAACAAGGTCTCTTTACGTTTCATAGAATTTCGAAGTAAACTAAAGTTACTGTATATTGACGGAAGTTATTTTGATAATATACCCAAAGCACCGAGCAGTTGCAAAATTTGAAGGGGAGCGGCACCATAACCGGTGCATGTATGAATATCTATATCATTTTGTTATTTCAGCAGCTTCTCGCTGCGGGCACGCATCTTGTCGCGAAGACCGTTACACATGATGTGCATCCTGTGGTACTGACATTCCTGCGAAACAGTATTTCGCTTGTGGCGATGCTGGTGATGTTCATTGCGCGGGAGAAAAGAGTGAAAGTAGAAAAAAACGATATCCTGCCGCTGTTGTGGCTGTCATTCCTTGCTGTGCCGATGAATCAATTCCTCTACCTTTACGGGATCAAATTCACACTGGCATCGAACGGGGCGCTTCTGTATGCGATGACACCTGCGATGTTGTTGATCTTATCATCCTTCTTTTTGCAAGAACGGATGACCAGAACGAAAGTCCTTGGAGTGGTGATCGCATTCATCGGGATCTCGATCGTGATGTTCGAGAAAGGGATCGATTTCTCATCCGATTATTTCTACGGAAATGTGATGATCTTCTTTGCGGTGATCGCCTGGGCGTTATTCGCGATCCAAGGGAAGAAACTGGTGAAGAAATACGGATCTTTCCACATCACCGCATTATCTATGATCGGAGGTGCTACGATGTTCCTGCCGATCGGCGGGTATTATTTTGCCGCTCATGGTATTCCAGTGATCACGACCGGAAATTGGGTCAGCATACTGTACCTAAGTTTAATTACGTCAGTTGTTTCCTACATGCTTTGGTTCTATGCCCTTGGAAGAATGGATACCACGAAAGTGGCAGTCTTCGCGAATGCACAGCCGATCCTCACTACGATCCTGGCGGTGATCTTCCTTGATCAGCCAATTACTGCGGCGTTCCTTATCGGCGGAGCGATAACGATCTCAGGAGTATTCATCACACAGCGGCAATAATATCACTTCCTATTAAAGAAATCACAATATGAGCTCATGACGCATTCGTGACACTTCGGATCGGTCGGACGGCAGGTCTCCCTGCCAAGGTAGGTGAGGGACATTCCCAACAAATGCCAATTCTTCTTTTCCACCTTTTCCATCAACTGCAGTTCGACCTTCTTCGGATCATCACCCTCGGCGATCCCGAGACGAGGGGCTACGCGTAAGGTATGCAGATCGACGATAACACCTTCTGCCGTCAAACCAGTCTGGCTCATGAATACATTGGCGGATTTCCGGCCGAAACCTTTCATCGAAGTCAGTTCAACCATTGATTCCGGTATTGTCCCCAGTTCATTGACCGTCTTTGCCATTCCGATGATCCATTCGGCTTTGTTCCGAAAGCCGGGGACCTTCATGATCGGATAGAGTTCCTGCGGTTTTGCTTTGGCAAGATGCTTGAACGAAGGATATTTTTTGAAAAAAGCCGGAGCCAGTGCATTCACCATCGCATCCGATGCGCGGGCAGACATGACGATCATGACCATCAATTGGTACGGATTCTCAAAGGCCAACGGATGTTTCTTTCCTTTATATTTTTTGAACAACGGTTTGAGTGCCGTGTTCCAATCGATCGTTTTCTTCGCCATAGGGAATGCGTTATGAAATTCGTCTTATGACGGATTCCGTTCAATACTAATTTTTGGAAATAAGTTTTCGAGCCTTTACTGCAGTTCTTGCTACATTATTAGGCTGTTCGCCGACTTGCTGTCGCCACATAGCGTAATACAGTCCTTTTGCTTTCACAAGTTTCGAGTGTGAACCCGATTCAACAATACGTCCTTTTTCCAGCACATAGATCGTATCGGCGTGCATCACCGTTGAAAGACGGTGAGCGATCAAAATTGTGATCAGATCCTTACGGTCAGAGATCTGTCTGACCGTTTCGCTGATCTCCTCTTCGGTAAGCGAATCCAATGCTGAGGTTGCCTCGTCGAATACAAGCAAATGCGGATGACGAAGGAGCGCTCGGGCGATGGACAGTCTTTGTTTCTCTCCGCCGGAGATCTTTACACCGCCTTCACCGATGATCGTATCCAATCCTTTATCCGCCCGTGCGAGAAGGGATTGGCACGCTGCTTTATTCAGTACGTCTATACAATCGGCATCGGTTGCTTTCGGATTGACAAAGAGGAGATTCTCACGGATAGACCCGGAGAAGAGCTGAGCATCCTGTGTGACGAAACCGATGCGTTCCCTCAATGCATCGAAATCGATCTCGTCATAGTTCTTTCCGTTATATAATACTTTCCCCACCTGTGGTCGATATAATCCGACCAACAGTTTCACCAATGTCGTTTTACCGGCACCTGAAGGACCGACGAATGCGATCGTTTCACCGACCTTCGTTTTAAACGAGATCTCACTCAGAGCCGAGGTAGTGGCTGATTGATGCTGGAACGAAACTTTATTGAATGCCAACGTGTCAACATTTCCGATCGTGACGGGAGAGACCGGCTTCGGTTCTTTTGGAGTATTGAGGATGGTCTCAAAATTTGCCAGAGACACTTCTGCCTCACGGTAGATATTGATGATATCACCCATCTGCTGGAGAGGTCCGAAGATGAAGAACGAGTAGATCCATAATGAGAAGAATTGACCGACCGAGATCTGCTGAGAGAAAATAAGATACAGCATGGTGAACAGGATCATTGTCCGCAGGAAGTTCACGGAAGTTCCCTGAATGAAACTGAGACTGCGGATATATTTCACTTTCTTCAATTCCAGAGCAAGGATCTTTTGAGTGGTATTGTTCAGTCGGTCGATCTCCTGATTGGCAAGTCCAAGACTCTTGACCAATTCAATATTGCGGAGAGATTCCGTTGTAGAACCGGCGAGTGCCGTTGTTTCACCCACGATGGTCTTTTGAATAACTTTGATCTTCTTGCTCAGAGTGGAACTGAGGAATGCGAGGATAGGAACCGTTGAAAAATACAATGGTGCGATCATCCAATGAACGGAAAATGAATAGACCATGACGAAGACAATGCCGACCAGACTTGTAAAGAGAATGTTGATCGCAGCGGAGATGAGCCGTTCAACATCAGTGCGGACCTTTTGTAACTTCCCAAGGGTCTCGCCGCTGCGCTGGTCTTCGAATACGGAATAGGGAAGTTCAAGGGAATGCTGCAAACCATCAGCATAGATCTTCGCGCCAAGCCGTTGAACAATGACGTTGATGTAATAATCCTGAAAATTCTTTGCTACACGGGATACGAAGGCAACTCCCATCGCCATCAATAAGAGACTGACAACTCCCTGAAGGAACTGGTCGGTCGTATATTCCTTGAATTTCATTGCATAGTTGTCGATGACATAGCGGAACACGAGCGGATCGAGCAGTGAAAAGGTCTGATTGATGGTGGCGAGGAACAAGGCCAGCAACACGAGCGTCCAATACTGTTTAAGATACGAATACAACAACTTCATGGGTGTTCCTTCATTTGTGTGGAAGAAAGTAAGAAATCTATGCGTAAAATGCGAAAGAACGTTGTAATTGAGGGAAGATTCATTTACAATTCACTTATGCGAAGACCTCCAGACTATAGAACGATCATCATCCTATTATATTGTATGATTTTGACCGCTTTTGCACAGCAAGAGAAGCAAAGCAAGGCATTCAAAGCAAAAAGTTCTGCATTCAGGATCCTTGAGGTGCGTCAATCCGATGTGACGTATCAATTGTGGGAAGGATTTCAGCTGATGCGGAATGCGAATTCCGGCGATGCACCGTCGCAGCATGAATTGAGCATACGATATCTTACCGGAAGAGGATTCTCCAGCGACACAGTAAAAGCCGCACGGTGGATGAAAAAAGCTGCTGATCAGAATTACGTCCTAGCGAAATTCAATTACGGGATCTATCTCAATAACGGGTGGGGCGTTGAGTGGAATCCGTTCGATGCGTACGGTTACATTGAATATGCCGCAAAGAAAGAGATGCGTGAAGCTCAGTATGTGATGGGATTGTTCTACACCGATAATATGATCGTGCAGCGGAATTATCCTGTTGCATATTCCTGGATCAAGAAATCGGCAGAGCAGGGATATGATCCCGCAAAGGATGTGCTGGCGGAATTCGATAAACGCGGGATCGATGTTAAGGGCAAATCGCAAAAAGATTCTTCCGCCCAAAAGGCCGCGATGCCAAAAAGTATCACAACACAGACGACCACATCACCATCGATTCAGCCCGTGATGCTGGAGTTTGAAGATGACAAGACAACGCAAGTGGATGATCTGACCTTGTTGAAGGAGCTGTTCAATGAGGGGAACGAAGAACTCCGAAATACACTCGGTGTATCCAAGATCCTGAGCGACAGTGTGCAGACGGATTCAACAGGGTTCTCGCTCATTCAACAGGCATCCGAGATCGGGAATCCTGAGGCAATGACCATTGTGGCGCGTTGTTATGAACGAGGAATCGGAGTCAAAAAAGACAAGCTGTTAGCCGCTGTTTATTATATCAGAGCTGTTCGTCTTGATTCCCGGCGGGCGCCGGCGTTATTGTGGAGACTGATCAATGAAAAGAATATCCAGAGTTTGTTCACACAACAGGCAACCAAGAACAGTCCTGAGGCATTATATGTAATGTCTTCGCTTAATTCACTCGGACTCGGTTCAACACTGACCAATGAGCAGGCGCTTCAATTCCTGCAGATCGCAGTGTCAGCATCATTCCTTCCGGCGGTGCTCGACCTCGGCAATTGTTATTCGCAGGGACTTTGGGTAAAAGGAGATAAGAAAAAAGCGAAAGAGTTCTGGAAGTATGCGGCAGCGCGTGGAAATACCGAAGGGAAAATCCGTGTTGCGGTAGCTGAAGTGTTCGATGGGACGGTGATGGATGCAAAGAAATCGTTTGCTGAGCTTGAGAAGTATTCAGAACAAGGATCGGTGCTGGCACAGACAGCGCTCGGATATTGTTATGAGAAAGGGATCCTTGTGCCGATCAATTATGCGCAGGCAGTTTATTTCTATCGAAAATCCGCACAACGAGGAAATCAGGCGGCATTCACTGCACTGACACGAATGTATGATGAACGAAGACCGAAAGAGAAAATGTTCCAGGTGAACGAATAGAATAATTGAGAGGCATGATACTTTACTATTACAACAGTGAATAGTGTGAGGTAGTTATTGATACACACGTATCCAGATCACCCAGAATCTTCTATACAAAAAGCTCGAAAGAACAGAAAAAATCAAACAGAACCTGAACGAGTTTTTTGGACATTTGTCAGGAACAACAAACTTGGAACAAAATTCAGGCGACAAGTTCCTATGGGGCCGTATATTCTTGATTTCTTTTGCTTCGAGCATTCACTTGCCGTTGAATTGGATGGGAATCAGCATCTTAAAAAAGAAGCTAGAGAATATGATCAAGCGAGAAATGAATTTCTACAATCCTATGGTATCACTACATTACGTTTCAGTAATTCTGATTTCATGGATGATCCGAGTATTGTAATCTCGAAGGTATTATCGGCAATCAAGAGCAGCGAACCCAAGAGCCCCCTCACCCCATCCCTCTCCCTGAGGGAGAGGGGGAATACTTCTCTCTGACAAAATACACTATTAAACCCACCAGTGTCATTCCCAACCCCGAGAGTGCGAATTTCCATCCTGTGGAGAGCATGATGGAGAACCAGAGGATGATCGCCGTGACTGCCGGAAGCGGATAGAGCCACATCTTGAACGGAAGATGTTCTTTCCCCAGCCGGTTCCGCAGCAGCATCACACCAACTGCCCCGCCGATGAACTGTACGAGGATCCTCATTGCAAGGATCGCACTGATCACATCACTCAGTCTGAATAACAGACTAAAAACGAACGCGAATCCTCCCAGCCAAAGAAGCGAGACGTGCGGGAAATTCTTCGTCGGATGCAGTTTGCCTAATGCCGAAAAGAAATTTCCATCCTTCGCCGCAGCGTACGGGATACGTGAATAACCGAGCATAACAGCAAAGAGAGAGGCGAATGCTATCCACAATACAAGAACTGTCGCAAATGATGCTGCGGCTGTACCGTATAATCGTTCAATGAGTGTGCTGACGATGAACGGAGATTCCTTTGCTTCCTGCCACGGGATGACCCCGATGACGGCGAACTGCATCAACAAGTACAGCGCCGCGATACCAATAATTGAAATAAAGATCGCGCGCGGGATATTTTTCTCGGGATCTTTGATCTCACCGCCGAGGTGGTTCACATTGTAATACCCGAGATAGGAATACATCGTCTTCACGGTCCCTTGACCCAATGCCACCCAGAATGCGGGTGTCATATCCCACGCTCCTGCAGGATAATTGAATGCAAGATTCGGATCGAAATGGGAGAGTCCGCCGATGATGAACCATGCCATTGTTCCTAATACACCGATCCACAATGCAACGGAGATCTTGCCGACCGTTGAGACTTTCCTGTATAGAATCGCAGTGAGGATGATGACGAGCGTTCCTGATGCGATCCTTCGCGTTATATCATCCAATGGAATCAGATACGAAAGATATTGTGCGAATCCGATGGAACCGGATGCGACGACAAGAGGTGCCTGGATCATCGTCTGCCAGATGAAGAGGAAGGACATCAATTTTCCCCATTTCGGCCCGTAGGACTCGCGGAGGAACACGTAACTTCCGCCCGCACGGGGCATTGAGGCACCGAATTCCGCCCAGATGAATCCATCGATCAACGCAAGAACAGCTCCAGCGACCCACGCAGCGATATGCTGAGGACCTCCCATGATTCCGATGACCAGCGGCAGAACAACGAACGGACCGATGCCGACCATATCGATCATGTTCAGCGCTACGGCTTGTGTAAAGGATAGATCTCGTTTAAGGGAATCCTGCTTCATTATTCCTCGCGGATGAGATTATTATAGACGCGGTTATCAAAGAAGCGATATCCTTTTTCCTCCAACGGTGTGTTGAATAATACCGAATGGATGAATCCATTCTTTTCTACCAGCACTGTGTGAAGGATGAGGGAATCAGGATTCGTGTGGACAATGAATTGCGCGCGTCGCTGAAACGCCGAGAATTGCTGAATCGTTGAATCCTGACGGAATGAGATCTCAGTCTCTTGAGAGAACCGTTTGATCATCCGTTGCGTAGCGCGGTAGGTGCCGCCGGTCTCGTTGACGACCTTCTTTCCATTCAATTTTATTTCACGGTCATCATATGCAAGAACAAAGAGTTGATGTGCAGAATCCGCTCTGAGCCATTGTAGAAGTTTACCACCGTGATTCAACGAATCCTCATAACTGTAATTGGCATCGAGATACGCGATACGCGAGATATATCGGGGAAGAGTATCATAGGCATTCAAACAGCCGTTCAGGAAACTTCCGCCGCCGCTGTGTCCTGCGAGGACGATTGTTGCAGGTTCATCGATCTTGTTCCTGACAAAATCCACTATCGCTGCGACGAGACTGTCCTTGTATCCATATTTCTTTCTCCATGCGGGCCAGCTGCGCTGTATATTTTCCAGATAGGCAATATGGATATTCCGGTCATTGAGAGCTGCTCGAAGGAATCGCGTCTGTGCGGCGATATGCTGAATGTTGTAATGCCAGTCATCTCCATCTTTCAGTATCTTTCCGGCGGTCATTTCGATCGTATTCCCGTTCGGCAGAGCATAGAGGATCAACAATGTAGGTTTCGCAGCATCTGTTACGGCGGGAGAATTAATCAGGATGCGGACCTCATCACTATAGTCATAGAAGACGGGTGATTCATCCGACGAGATGCCGAGAATTGAACTGCATGAGTTCATGAACAACAAAAAAGCGCAACAGAGTACTGTTACGCTTATGATATTCCTGTCCGAGGTCATGTAATTATTGTCCCAGGATCTCGAAGAGTTCTGAAAGTTTCGGGATGAGGATGATCTCGGTCCTGCGGTTCTTTGCGCGTGCAGCCTGCGTATCAGCAGGATCGATGGGATAATACTCGCTGCGTCCTGAAGCAGAGACACGTTTAGGATCGACCTTTCCGTCGTTGACGATGTAGCGGATCACTTCCGTCGCGCGGAGAACGCTTAGGTCCCAATTATCTTTGATCGCGCCGAGATTTGATACAGCTTGATTGTCCGTATGTCCTTCCACGAGGATGGTGAGATCTTCCTGTGTATTCAGAACGCGGGCGAGACCGAGCAGCGCTTCTTTGCCGCGCTTGTCGATCTCGGTCTTTCCGGTGGAGAAGAGGAGCTGATTGGAGAGTGAAACATAGACACGTCCATTCACGATGTTGATGGAGAGCCCGCTGTTGGTGAATCCGAGCAGTGCATCATTCAATTTCGTTTTCAATGCATTCAATGCAGAATCACGGGCAGCCAGTCTGCGTTCAAGATCGCCGACGCGCTGTTCGCGTCCGATCAGGTCGCGCTGAATTGCGGCGAGTGTGGAGTCGCGTATCGCGAGAGCTTCCTCATAATCCTTCAGTTTCAGTTCTCGGGAAGCGACATCTTTCTGAAGTATCTCCAGATTGGTGAGCAGTTTTTTGATCTCAGCAGAATTCTTTGCTTTGGATTGTTCGTAATTCTGTCCGGAGATCGTCAGATCATTCTCCAGAGAACGGATGCGGTCCTTCAGCGTATCGGTCTGCTGCTGAAGATCGGAGATCAGTTTCTGATACTCATTGTTCTGATTCTTCAGCGAAGAATTTTCTGCTGTGAGGTTGTCCATCCTTGTCTGCATTGAAACGACAACATTCTTCAGGGAATCAACGGAGATCTGCAATGCATCACGGTGGGACTGCATCTCCTCGAATTTACCGAGCGAGACACATGCAGAAAGTAAAAAGGGAAGAAGGACCGGGAACACAAAACGGAGATTTTTCATAATGACCTTTATCATTCGTTCTCAATATAGGATTGGAGGGAGTAAAAAAAAAGGGACGTTAAAAACGTCCCTTGTAGTATTGTCGGGGTGAGAGGATTCGAACCTCCGACCTCTTGGTCCCGAACCAAGCGCTCTAACCGGGCTGAGCCACACCCCGAACAATGTGTGCATATACTTCAAGAATCTGAGCGGAGAAGGAGGGATTTGAACCCTCGGTACAGGTTAACCCCGTACGGCGGTTTAGCAAACCGCTGGTTTAAGCCACTCACCCACCTCTCCATGAAATAGTAGCTGATTTCGCCTATTTACAAAGATCTTTGAATATAGTTACAACGTATGTTGAAAGAACTAGCATAAAAATGGCAGACATCTTTCGTTTAACAGATATGAATTCTATCAACGGTGCCATTTTTACAACTCATTAATATCTGAAATTCATCACTGTTTTGCAATTGATATTTGATCAACGGATGAAGGTTTTACCTTTCGTGTTATGTATTTACCTAAGCGGAGGACTTTTTAACCCATGATCGTTTATCGTAAATAGTCTACTGATTTCAAAACAACACTTTGATGAAGAATTCTAGAGTAAAGTTTGTTGGTTGAGTTATGGATAATGCAAAAGGGTATCCGATGGGATACCCTTTTGTATAAACAGAGCAATTGGTGAAAGAAACAGCCACACAAAGATTCACTGTGAACTTATTTCACAAGCGTCATCTTCATCGTTTTCGTATAGTCCACGGTTTCAAGTTTATAGAAATAGATACCGCTGCCGAGTGATGATGCGTTGAAACTTGCCGAATGGATCCCTGCTGATGTTGTTCCGTTGAATACAACGGCGACTTCTCTTCCGAGAAGATCATACACAGCCAGTTTAACAGAACCTGCTTTCGCAAGTTGGAATGTAATGGTGGTAGTCGGGTTGAACGGATTCGGGTAGTTCTGTGTCAATGCATAAGAATTTGCTGTTGTAACAGTTGCTTCAGTTACGTTAGAATATGTGAACTTTCCATCCCGATCTATCTGTTTCAGACGGTATTGGAATGTTCCGGCAGCTGAATGATCGGAGTAGAGATACTGTTTCGGTGATGCGCTGTTTCCGGATCCTTCAACGAAACCGATCTTGTTCCACTGGCTATTCATGTTCTTCTCGATCTCAAATCCTGCATTGTTCGTCTCTGTTGCAGTATTCCACTTCAATTCCACCATGTTGTTCCGTGCCGAAGCAGTGAACGATGTAAGTTCGACCGGCAGAGGAGCATCGCCCCAGGTGGTTGCAACTTTGATTCCGCCAATATCGACTTTCGGTTTGTCTCCACGTTGATAAATTCCGAATCGGCCAACATCCGTATTGCCGCCGACAGGGTCTACCGTACCAAGGTCAGATGTTGCATCGGGAGAAGGTTCGCTTCCACCAAGTGATGGATTGATCCAGATTGATGCTTTGCAGCTGGGGTTATTTCGTTCATATTTTACAACGACTAAATATGTTGTTAAAGGATTGAGATCTGTGGTTACCCAACTTGTTGTTGATCCTGGTTGGTTGGCTAACACTCCCATACGGTATGTCCCCGCAACACTTCCGGCAGCGAACATCAGTAAACCTCTGAAATTGGCGTTCGTTGCATTTCCTGTTGCCCACAATCCCGTAAAATATTCTCCCTTGGTTGCGGGAAATGCGGATAGATTAGTCACTTCGCGAAGGTTAACCATTAAGGAATAATAAATGGTCTGTTGCCCCGTGAAGGCGCGATACCCACGGTTGTTACTTGAATTCGGTGTCATATTCGGGCAGAAGAGTTTCTTTCCTGTTCCGGAAAGAGAATATCCTGTATACGTGAGGGCTCCTGTTTGAACCAGCATTGGATCGTCGAATGCGGATGCACTTCCGTTCGTCCATGCACCGCCGCTGACATTATTTGCCGCAAGCGGATAATATATTGATGTAACTTTCGGTTGATCCGTTCCGCAGAGGACCAATGCCCCGTCTGTATAATTGAACGTTTCTGTGAATAGTGCCTGAGACTGCGCGTTCATCCCCAGCAAAAGAAGGATTAGAAAAATCGGAACCAAGCGTTTCATAATGGTGCTCCTTTGCAATTTAGTTGGTATAGAAAAATCGATGTCCGGCTGCTGTTCGTGAACAGTGCCGGACATCATTGGTGAACATTACTTCATTAACATTATCTTGATCGTGCTGATATTCGTTCCGCTCTGCAAACGGCAAAGATAGAGTCCTGAACTGAATTCAGAGCCGTTCCATTGTGTAGTATATCGACCCGGTTCCATATCCTGGTGGAGAAGAAGTGTGATCCTACGGCCGAGCATGTCATAGACGGCAGCACTGACCAGGCCTTTTTGAGCGATAGAGAACGGAATGGTCGTTGTCGGATTGAAGGGATTCGGATAATTCTGCAGCAACGCAAACTCACTCGGGATGGAGGAACGTTCAGAAACATCGGTGAGGGATTGCAGCGAAACAGTGACCGTATCGGTCGAGATCGTTCCATTATGAGTGAAAACGATCTTGGCATTCCGATGCTTCGCTGAGTCGAGCTTTGCAGTGATGACGAATGTTTTCTGCCCGGCCGGTGCAATTACGGCAGTGACTGGCAGGACTGTGAATACCGCATGTGACGAAGTGACTGCGGTGATCTGCAGCGGAGCATTTCCTGTGTTTGTCACGATAACGGAATCACTCTTTTGTGTGCCGACGGCCATCATGCCATAGGTAATATTCTTCGTTGAGACCGAAAAGAACGGAGCTGTGAACGGCTGTGCGGAGACCGTAATAGTATCTCCGATCGTGATGCCGTTATGGATAAGGATGATCTTTCCGCCCTTAGCAATGGTTGTATCGAGCTTCGCTGAGACTACCAGCTTCGCTTGTGTACCCGGCGTAATGACCGTTGGTGAGGAGATGATGCTGAACGCAGTATCTGAAGATGTAATGGAGGTAAAGATCAGATCAGCAGTTCCGGTGTTGGAGATGACCAGTGAATCGAGTTTCTTCACGCCGACAGTGACCGTTCCGAAATCGATATTCTTCTTTGCCAGGACCATTTCAGGATAGAGGAAACTGCTCCATGTCGTTCCGACGCGGAGACCGCCGAGACGCACATGAGGAGTCAGACCGCGCTGATAGATTCCGAATCGTCCGATGTCGGCATTATCGGTCATTGCAACAGAAACGGCAGAGACAGCATTCGGTGCCGGTTCGCGACCGGAGAGATCCGGATTGATCCACAACGATGCAGACGGAAGTGACCCGCGTTCATAACTGACAACGATCAAATACGTTTGTGAAGGATTCAGATCACCGGCTGCCCAAACGGAAGAGGAATTTGCTGTTGGCTGTGTCGCGCGAATGCCAAGCTGATATGTGCCGGCAACACTGCCTAATCGAATGGTCAATAGACCACGATAGAGTGCATTGGTTGACGCCGTGGAAGGCCAGAGTCCGATGAAATATTCACCGTTCGTTGATGTGTTCGAAGAAAGATTTGTCACATCTTTCAAATTTACCATTATAGAATAGTATACTTTGCCGGTCTGCGGTGCGAACGAGCGGTATGCTCTGTCGTTGCTCGTTGCAGCGACATCGTTCGGCAGGAAGACCTTCTTTCCAAGTCCGGACAAGCTATATCCTTCATAGACCAGGGGATCAGCTTCAACACCAATTGAATCGGTGAAAGCACTTGTGGTACCGCAGACCCACAATCCTTTGCTGACGTTCATACGCGGTGAAAGAGCATTTCCGCCATCGAGCCCTCCGACAGCATAATTGAATGTTTCTGACATCACCGGTGTGGATGGAAGCACCAAGGGATGGACCGTGACCGACACCGTCTCAGGTTTGGCGGATGCGTTATGCGTGATGATGATCGTTCCACTCTTATCCACTGCAGACGTGAGACTTGCTTTCACAAAGACCGTATGCTGAGAGCCAGGAGCGACAGAGGCGGAAGCGGGTGACACGGTGAATTCGGATGTTGATGAAACGATGGAAGAGACAGTGAGCGCCGAAGAACCATTGTTGGTGATAATGATGGAATCTTTTTTGACAGAGCGGACGACCACAGAATCGAAATTGATCGAGTTCTTGTTCACGGAGAATTCTGGACCGAAGATACCACTCCAAGAAGAAGCAAGGCGAATTCCGCCCATCCATCCGGAGGGGAAACCGGAACGTTGATACAGAGTAAAATAGATGGGCGAGATCACTTCAGGACCATCGACGTTCGTGCAGACCGCATCGGGAACGGGCTCACCTGCGGAGAAATCGGGATTGATCCATAGACTTGTCTTCGCTGTCGAAGGATCGGTGCAGACGACCATTAGATATGTCTGCAGTGTATCCAATTTCTTCGTGAGCGAGAATGCTGTTGCTGCATCATCTCTTTTGTAACTGACACCGGCGAGATATTTACCGTAGTTCACACCGCCGATAGTGTCCGCGCGGACGAACACGAGCAATCCGCGAATGCCGCTGCTTGACGTACTGGTATTGATGCACGCAAGAGTTGTTCCGTTCAGATCCTGCATCGTCTTATCCACAAGCACGCCGTTCACAAGGGTGCCGAGCATATACTGTTCCTGAAGTTTCACCATCATTCCATAATAGACTTTGCCTGTCTGCGCCGGATAGGCCCGTCGTGCGCTTTGGCGCGGTGAAGTGATGATGCTGGGGAGGTAGACCTTTTTCCCGAGACCGGAGAGAGAATATCCCGGGTAGGTGAGTGCGCCGGTCTGGATCAGCACAGGACCGTCGAATGCTGCCGAAGCACCATTGATCCAATCGGGATGACCGAGACTATCGATCGCGACCGGAAAGTAAGGAGAAGTGGCGCTGAGCAAAGAGCAGTCAACAAGACCACCGTCATTAGGATAATTAAATGTCTCTTTAAAAAGAGATTGGGCTGTTGTTCCTGAAATGACAGCAAGGGTCAACAGTAGAACGAGCAACGTTTTTTTCATACATGCCTCGGATTGAATTATGGAATCATTTCGCGCGCGCCAAACTAATCATTGATATTAGTATGATACGCTATAAAGCATAGTAGATATACCAGGTATCTCCAATGTATTTAGAGTTAGCGGTAAAGTCAAGAAATAAAAATATTATTGGTCAATTTAAATAAAAAATAAACTTGACAAGGAAAACATCAATAAGTATATTAAGTATACTTAGTATCTTACAGCAAAAAATATATATGTTCATTCATTCTTTTGGTGTTCTATGGATTATCCCCGCATAACAAAATTGTATGTTGCTCTATTTTTATTCTTCTGCACAATGCATCAATCTCTGTTTTCGCAATACACAGGTGAGATCAATGGTAAAACGAGTGATGCAAACGATGGAACTGATCTGATTGGAACGCTGGTGCTTGTCGGCGGCACTCAAATGGGGACGACATCTGATGTGGACGGAAAATTTCGTTTGACGGGGATCAAACCCGGAAGGACGACCATCATCTTCAGATTTTTGGGTTATAAGCAGGACAGTGTAATAGTGATGGTCCAAAGCGGCGGTGTGCATAAAGTGGACATTGCTTTGAAGCAAGTAGTAATCCAGGGACAGGAAGTGGTCATTACTGTACAGATGAAAGGGCAGCAGGCGGCCATCAATCAGCAGGTGAATTCGGTGGCGATCGTGAATGTCGTCTCCAAAGATAAGATCCAGGAACTTCCGGATGCGAATGCCGCTGAATCGATCGGAAGACTTCCCGGAGTATCCATCCAGCGCGACGGAGGAGAAGGTTCCAAAGTGCTCGTCCGTGGACTGCCCGCAAAATATAATCCCATTACGATCGACGGTTCGAAAGTTCCTGCGACGGACGCAGCTGACCGGTCCGTTGATCTGACGATGATCTCGTCCGATATGCTTGCGGGGATCGAAGTGTCGAAAGCGATCACGCCGGATAAGGACGGGGATGCGATCGGTGGAACAATCAATTTTGAAGTGAAGAAAGCAGAACCGGATTGGAACTCTTTCATCCGCCTGCAGGGTGGATATAATAGACAGGATGACAGCTACAATAATTTTCGTTTTAATGGCGGAGTGAGCAACCGATTCTTCGACGATCTGCTTGGAGTATTGGTGGAAGCGAACTATCAAAAGGCTCAGCGCGGTTCTGACGAGTTTGCCGCGTCATACAGCGATGAAGTGCAGACCGGGAAATTCAAAACGAAAAGTGTCTCACTGACCGACAGGCATGAACAACGGGAACGGATCGGCGCAACATTCGTGGGAGATTATGCATTGGAATACGGCGAAGTGAAATTCAGTTCCATGTATGCCCGGACGGAACGTGACGAACTGTTGAGAAAACGGAGCTACCGTATCAGCTCCACAACACAAGAGCTTTCCGCCCGCAGACGAAAGATCAATACAGATCTTATCACGAATATCCTGACCGCCAAATATGATCTGGATTTTATGAAGGTCCGTTTGAATCTGAACTATAGTCTTACGCGGCAGGATATGCCTTTCTATTTTGATTCGCGGTTCGAAGAACTGGCGGCATGGAACAGCTCGTCGGATGACGAATTGGCGGGGGCACGGGCAGTGATCGATTCCGCGAAAAATAATTTCTCGGTGAGTGATTTCCGCTATGCATATTTCCGGACGCAAAAAATGAATGATGATGATTTTGCCGGAAAGCTCGACCTTTCCATTCCTCTCGATCTGATGGATGCGGTTTCATCGAATCTTAAATTCGGAGGGAAGTATATCAGCAAAGAGAGGGATCTGCGGAATAAAGGACTGATCACCGATTCGTATCTCAGCCTGCAGAACAATGCGACTCCGGCAGAGATGCTTCAGCGGTATGCATTCTACTCCGCTGCTCCCCGTAACACGCTCCTGCTTCAGAATTTCATCGATCCGTCCTCTTCGGTAAACAATTTTATGAACGGGAAATACTCCTTCGGACCGGTGCTCTCCTATGAACGACTGGAAGCGTTCCTGACCGATTTCCGTGATATGCGGAGGAGCAATTCCTCCAACGGTACCCAACGATATTTCGGTGATGATCCTTCAGTGATGGCGGATGATTACAATGCCGGAGAGAAGATAGCCGCGGGCTATGTGATGGCGGAATCCGAAGTGGAGGGATGGCTTTCAGTGATGATCGGTATGAGATATGAGAGGACAGAGAATTGGTACCGTTCCGTCTTCGGCAAATTGAGTCAGGACAGCGACAATAATCTGATCGTCGTCTATTCTAAAGATACGGTCGGCACACGTTCGTATGAGGATTTCCTGCCGATGGTACATCTACGCGGGAAACTGACCGACTGGATGGATGTTCGTATGGCGGCGACGAGAACACTGGCGCGTCCTGATTTTCAGAACCTTGTTCCGCGGGAAAAATTCGATTCGGACAACAACGAACTCTTCCTCGGGAATCCCTATCTTGACAGGATCAAAGCGTACAATTATGATTTGGCATTGTCGCTGTTCGACAACTATTATGGATTGTTCAGTGTCGGCGGTTTCTACAAGATCATCAAGAACATCGACTTCATCCGGTATGAATCAAGCTATCCGTACGGGACGAATAAGACCGTGAAATTGTACCGGCCCGAGAACATTACCGACAATACGTATGTGTACGGAATCGAGACGGAACTGCAGACGAACTTCCGTTTCCTTGATGCGCCGTTCAACGGCATCGTGCTGAGTGTGAACTTCTC
>JBMOHT010000035.1:0-26741 GCA_049317705.1 Bacteroidota bacterium
CTCCCGTCTGCGGTTGGGGACATCTTGAGGATGTAGAGAAACTGAAACAGATGCCGGTGTGGATCTTCCATGGAGCGAAGGATGATGTCGTCCCTCCGTCCGAAAGCGAGAAGATGGCACAGTTCCTTGAGAAGAAAGGGAACACCAAAACGAAATTCACAATGTATCCGAATGCCAATCATAATGCTTGGGATGCGACATATTCCAACAAGGAATTGTATGATTGGTTCCTTCAACATTCTAAACAATAATAGATCATGATCAGAACCAATGTTATACGCGCAATTCTCTTCACTCTCATTGGAAACGTGCTCTTCGCACAATCCTCAACTCGTCTTCTCGCCCCCGCAACGGAAGCGAAGATCGACTCCATCATCAAACTGATGACCCTCCAGGAAAAACTGGGACAGCTCAATCAGATCGGCGGAACCTGGTACGACACTAAGACGGAACGCCTGAACGAAGAACAGACGCAAATGCTGAAAGCCGGAAAGATCGGTTCATTCCTCGGCATCACCGGCGCGGCTGAAACGGGACGCATTCAGCATATTGCCATGGAACAAACGAGAATGAAGATCCCTGTGCTCTTCGGATTCGATATCATTCACGGTTACAGGACCATCACACCGATACCGCTGGCGGAAGCAAGTTCGTGGAATCCCGGATTGGTGGAACGTTCTGCACACATCGCCGCCGTTGAAGGGGCCGCGATCGGCGTGCATTGGACGTATGCGCCGATGGTGGATATCGCCCGCGACCCGCGCTGGGGAAGGATCGCCGAAGGTTCCGGTGAGGATCCGTATCTCGGTTCCGCGATGGCGGCTGCGCGTGTGAAAGGATTCCAGGGAAAGGATCTACTTCAGTACGGTTCACTGCTTGCCTGTGTAAAACATTTCGCGGCATACGGCGGTGCGGAGGCGGGACGCGATTACAATACGGTCGATCTTTCCGAGCGAACTCTCCGCGAGATCTATCTGCCGCCCTACAAAGCAGCGGTGGATGCCGGTGCGTGGACGCTGATGAGCGCATTCAACGAGATCGGCGGAGTGCCGAGTTCCGCGAGCAGCTGGCTGATGACCGATCTGCTCCGGAAAGAATGGAATTTCAAAGGTCTCGTCGTGAGCGATTACACTGCCATTATGGAACTGATGAGACACCGCATTGCCGCGGATAGCATAGAAGCGGGAATAGCCGGTCTCTCATCCGGAGTGGAGATCGACATGGTGAGCCGGATCTATGTTGATAAACTTTCGGAAGCAGTGAAGACGAACCGCCTTTCGGAATCAGTCGTTGATGAAGCAGTACGGAGAGTGCTCCGAGTAAAATTTTTGTATGGCTTATTCGATGATCCGTACAGAAATGCAAAACCGGAAAAAGAAAAAGAACTGTTGTTAACGAAAGAACACCGTGCTGTTGCCCGAGAAATGGCGCAGCAGTCCGTTGTGCTGTTGAAGAATGAGAAGAATATCCTTCCGCTGAGCAGGTCGGTCAAATCCATTGCACTCATCGGACCGCTTGCCGGAAACGAGAATCGCCGTGAATTGGTCGGCTCATGGTCCTGGGCGCAAAAGCCGGAAGATGTTGTCTCCGTGATCGAAGGGATCAAAGCAAAGATCGGTCCGTCGACAAAACTATTCTATGATAAAGGATGCGAGATCGAATCGGATTCGGGGAAACGGATCGAGCAGGCGGTGAAGACCGCCAAACAGGCGGATGTTGTGATCGCTGTCCTCGGTGAATCGCAGCACGTTAGCGGTGAAGCAGCAAGCAAAACGAATCTCGACCTTCCGGCACAGCAGAAAGAATTATTGCAGGCCCTTTACAAGACCGGCAAACCGGTTATTCTTGTGGTGATGAACGGCCGTCCGTTGACGCTGCAATGGGAAGCGGACAAAATCCCGGCGATCGTGGAATCGTGGCATCTTGGTGTCGAAGCGGGGAATGCACTCGCCGATGTCCTGTTCGGCGATGTGAATCCGAGCGGAAAACTCCCTGTTACTTTCCCGCGCAATGTTGGACAGATACCGCTCTATTATAATCACAAATCGACCGGTCGTCCTCTCGTTGAGACGGATAAATATACATCGCGCTATTTAGATGCGCCTAACACTCCGCTCTTTCCGTTCGGATTCGGACTCTCCTATACGACGTTTGCGTACAGTAACCTGAAACTCTCTGCCGGTTCCATAAGCAAGGATCAATCATTGACCGTAACGGTGGATGTGCAGAATACAGGAACGAAAGCAGGAGAAGAGGTCGTCCAGCTCTATATTAAGGATGATTTCGCTACCGTCACTCGTCCCGAAAAAGAATTGAAAGGTTTCACAAAAGTGATGCTCAATGCCGGTGAAAAGAAAACGGTCCAATTTACCATTACACCGGATGATCTTTCGTTCTATAATTTATCGATGAAAAAGATCGTTGAACCGGGAACATTCACAGTGTATGCCGGCGGTAATTCCGTCGATTGTACCGAGATTCCGTTCACGGTCAAATAGAACACGGATGACACGGATCGGACGGATGTTCACGGATATATAAAAAGAATAAAAGTAAGAAGTATCTGAAAGTATATTTCATTGCTTGAAATGATGTTTAATCATCGAGTTTTTATTTGTCTTTGCGCCTCTGCGACCTGCCCCTTTGGGGCTTTGCGAGAGATGAACGTTAAGTTTTTCAGGTGTAGCGTATAAAATATCATTTATGAAAATTCTTCATTCTGCATTCTTCATCGCGCTTCTCGTGCTCGGCATGAGCTGCAGCCGTGCGGTCGATCCCGTTACGACCATCAAGTTCTGGGGAATGGGGAATGAAGGGGAGATGGTGCAGTCCCTCATTAAAGAATTCGAACGGCGCAACCCGACCATCAAAGTAGAAGTGCAACAGATCCCGTGGACGGCGGCGCATGAGAAACTTTTGACTGCCTATGCCGGCGAATCCACTCCCGATGTGTGTCAATTGGGTAACACGTGGCTGCCGGAATTCACGGTGCTCAATTCCCTCGAGCCGCTCGAGCCGTTTGTGAAAAACTCACTGTCCACCGATCTGAATGATATATTCCCCGGTGTGCTGAAGACGAATATCCTGGATTCAGTTCTCTACGGCATTCCATGGTATGTTGATACCCGTCTCGTATATTACCGAAAAGATATTCTGAAGCAGGCGGGGTATGATGAATTCCCCAAGACGTGGACCGAAGTGATGAAAGCGGCGGCAACGATACAGCAACAGGCGAAAGCGAAGAACAAGACCGTCTATCCGTTCTTCCTGCCGACGAATGAATGGGTCCCGGCGATCGCACTTGGTATGCAGTCCGGCGGAAATTTTCTGAAGAATAAAAACTCTATGGGAAATTTCAGCGGTCCGGAATTTACGCGAGCTTTCTCGCTGATGTCCGATATCTATTCGAAACAGTATTCACCCTCCGGCATGCAGCTCATCACCAATCTTTACGATTCATTCTCGGACGGACTGATCGCGATGTATATCACCGGTCCCTGGAACATCGGCGAATTCTCCCGCCGTATCCGTCCCGAACATCAAAAGGACTGGATGACCGCGCCGCTGCCTACGATGGATTCACTCTCTCCCGGAACATCGCTTCCATTGGGGACTAGTCTTGTCATGTTCCGCAATAGTAAGCACAAAGAAGCATCGTGGAAACTGATCGAATTCCTTACGTCACGGGAACAATCTATCGAGTTCTACAAGATCACGGGAAATCTTCCGCCGCGCCGTTCTGCGTGGAACGATTCTTCATTTGCGGGCAATATCTATATTAAGGCATTCTATCAGCAGCTGCAGCGTGTCGATCCTTTGCCGCAGATACCGGAATGGGAACAGATCGTGATCCGTCTGCAGACGTATGTGGAATATGTGGCGACCGGAACGATGACGGTGGACAAAGCGATGAAACAGTTCGACGGTGAAGTGGATGTGATGCTGGAAAAGAGGAGATGGATCGTTTCGAAGAAATAATTTAATTTCAAAATTTCAAGATTGAACAATTTAAAATTCGCATGATCCCTTCCAATAGAACAGCAGCAGCATGGATATTCCTCTCACCGTCGCTGGCGGTGATCGGGGTGTTCTTCGTGATTCCCGTCCTCGCGGCGCTAGTGCTGAGCTTTACGGATTTCGATATCTATGCGCTTGGGAATTGGGATTACATTCGCTTTGTCGGATTCAAAAATTACATGAGGATCCTTGACACTCCTTTATTCTGGAAAGCACTCAAGAATACATTCTATTTTGTGCTGGTAGGCGGTCCGCTCTCGGTTGCGGTCTCGCTCGGCACGGCGCTCATGCTGAACTCCAAACTCGCGAAGTTCAAATCCGTATACCGCACTGTCTATTTCCTTCCCGTCGTCTCAAGTCTCATCGCTGTCGCAATCATCTGGAAATATCTTTACCATCCGGCGCACGGCATCCTGAATTATTTCCTTGGGTATTTCGGTGTTGCACCGATCGATTGGCTCGGGGATACGGCATTGGCAATGCCCGCCATCATCATCATGGCGGTCTGGAAGAATTTCGGGTACAACATGCTCATCTTCATTGCCGGACTCCAGAATATTCCGGAGGACCTCTACGAAGCGGCACATTTGGACGGTGCCAGTTGGTGGCAGCAGTTCCGCGAGATCACATTGCCGATGCTGAAACCGACGAGCGTCTTCGTGGTGATGATCACCATCATCGGATATTTCCAGCTCTTCGCTGAACCGTATGTGATGACACAGGGCGGACCGCTCAACTCCACCACGAGTATCGTGCTTTTGATGTATGAGCAGGGTTTCCGCTGGTGGAGCATGGGATACGCCGCTGCGATCGCATTCGTCCTCTTCATCATCATCCTTTTCTTCACATTGGTGCAGATGCTGCTGCAAAGGAGCGTGAAATGATGAGAAAACGGTTCGCCTCCATTGCGCTCAATGCCGGATTATTCCTCGTCGGGATCACCGCACTCATCCCGGTGCTGTGGATGGTCTCCGCTTCGTTCATGGCGACCGGTGAGGCAGGAACATTCCCGCCGCCGATGTTCCCGAAACATCCTACGTTCGAGCATTATTTCGCTTTGACCGAACGGCTGAGCATGATGAAGTATTTCCTGAACAGTTTCATCATTGCCGGGACGGTGACGATCGTTTCAACATTCCTGAATTCCATGGCGGGTTTTGCGTTCGCGAAATATCATTTCAAAGGAAGGGAGAGACTGTTCAACACGTTGCTGAGCGGAATGATCATCCCTGCACAAGTGACGATGCTGCCGCTCTTCCTGATGCTGAAGACGATGGGATTCGTCAACACATATGTCGGCGCCATCATTCCCGGACTTGCGAGTATCTTCGGTATCTTTCTGATCCGTCAGTTCGTCATCGCCATACCGGACAGTTTCATTGAAGCAGCACGGATGGACGGCGGAAGCGAATTCAAGATCTACCGCACGGTGATACTGCCTCTCTGCAAACCGATCCTCTATACGCTGGCATTGTTCACATTCATGGGAACATGGAACGATTTCATGTGGCCGCTCATCATCATGACGGACCAGTCCAACTATACGCTGCAGGTGGGACTCGCCAGTCTTATGGGGGAGCATGTGCTGGACCTTGAGCTGATGATGGCCGGTTCTGTTGTGACCATTATTCCGGTGCTTATTCTCTTCCTCGCATTCCAGAAGCATTATGTCCGCGGGATCATGGTAGGGGGAGTGAAAGAATAAACAGAGTAATTGTAAGATACTTGATGCTGGATACTGGATGTTGGATGCTTGATGTCGGATACATGAAACTTGAATCTTGAAACCTTGAACGTTCTATCCCATTCCCGAAATGATCTTTTGAACAGATCCATTGTAATAAATGAAATATCGGAGCTCCCTTGAAAACGATTTCCTTCCTCTCACTTCTACTCACTTCATTACTTCTCTCGCAGGCATCGCGGACTTCGCTCATTCTTGACGACTGCAGTTCAGCAACGGCATGGACCTCGTTCCAATCCATCGGCGTGGGAGTGCATCACCAGGCAGAGAACGGCGCGGTCCGTTTCGATGTGGAATTTCCGAAAGGATCGGGCTACGGCGGGATCGTCCGAAATTTTGCGGCACCGCTGCCGGAGAATTATGAGATCTCGTTCATGATGAAGGCGACCGTTCCGCCGAATAATTTTGAAGTGAAAGTGAGCGGGGACAGTTCGGGCGAGAATATCTGGTGGGTGAACAACAAGAATTACACCTATCCTTCGGAATGGAAGAGGATCATCATCAAGAAACGCCATCTCGGATATGCGTGGGGGACGAAATTCGCACCGTTTCCGCCGAAGCTTGCACGTCTGGAGATCGTAGTCACCGCCGGTTCAGGAGGAAAAGGAAGTGTATGGATCGATGACGTAACATTGACAACGTTGCCGACGATCCCTGCACAGATCCCGCAATCTGTTGTTACTGCTTCTTCATTTGAGAAAAAGAATGGCGCCCCCTCAAACATACTTGCCGGCAATAAAGGAATGTGGATCAGCAAGGCCAATATGAATGAATGGATCGAACTTGATCTGAAATACGAAAAGGAATTCGGTGCGGTGAATCTCTCCTGGGATCCATCACTGAAGTCTGTCACGTACGATCTGCAGACTTCATTCGACGGGAAGAGATATGAGCCGCTCTATTCTGTTGTGAATGGAACAGCCGGAAACGTGTACCATTTCCTTCCGGAGTCGGAAGCACGGTTCGTGAGGATCATCGCAAAAGAGAATGGAGCAAAACTTCCGTTCAAATTGGACCTGTTCGATATGGTCGCAAGTGAAAAACTCTCCACGCCGAATCAGCTCTTTGAGCATATTGCTTCAGTTTCACCTGCCGGACTCTATCCGCGGTATTTTATGAATCAACAGGCGTATTGGACGGTGGTGGGTGTTCCTTCAGATACTCGAGAAGCGTTGATCAGCGAGGACGGCGCTTTCGAAGTTGACAGACAAAAGTTCTCTCTTGAACCGTTCGTAAAAATGCGGCAGGGGAGCGAGGTCCTTTCCTGGTCGAACGCAATAACGACGCAGACACTGGAAGATCATTATCTTCCCATTCCGACGGTTGAACGGAGATACGACAACATCAATGTGACGACGACATTACTGGCTTCCGGAGAACCGGAACGGTCCGCCATGATGGCTCGGTATATCATCAAGAATACCTCATCGCAACGACAGCAAGGTTCGTTCTTCGTTACGGTCCGTCCATTCCAGGTGAATCCGTCATCGCAGTGGTTGAATTACGACGGAGGTTTTGCGAAAACGACGAAGATGGAATTCGGTCAGAACAGTGCCGTCATCGATGACAAATCCGTCTACGTCTCGGGAATTCCCTCCGCATCCGGGGCATCCGCGATGGAACAAGGAGATATCACTGATTATGTCACTCGCAACTCTGTTCCGATGTCGAAGAATGCAGAACATCCGAAAGGATTCACCTCCGGAGGATTCCAATATCCGTTCGATCTGAACGCAGGGGATTCGCTTGTTGTGATCGCTGCGGTACCGTTCACGCCTGCCGGCAACCGGTGGACACAGCATCAGCCGACTCCGGAAGAATTTGAATCTGTGCTTACATCAGTGAAAGCGTTCTGGAAACAGCGATTGAACACCGTCGAATTTACGGTGAATCCCGAAGCTCAGAAATATGTCGATATTATCCGTTCCTATCTCGCATACATCCTCATCAATAAAGATAAGAACGGATTCCAGCCCGGTTCGCGTTCCTATGAACGGTCATGGATCCGTGACGGTTCGATGACCTCCGATGCGCTGCTGAAACTCGGCATCACCGAGGAACCAAAGAAATATCTGGAATGGTATTCCTCCTATCAATATGAGAGCGGAGCAATACCGTGCGTGGTCGATACGCGGGGACCGGACCCGGTGCCGGAGCATGACAGTCACGGCGAATTGATCTTCGCCTGTATGGAGTATTTCCGCTTCACGCAGGATACCGCATTCCTCCGCGCGCGTTGGAATACAGTGGTCGGCGCAGTGAACTTCATCCAGTCATTGCGTGCACAGCGCATGACACCGGAATACAAGAACGGCGATGATGAAAAGAGAGCGTTCTATGGACTCGTCACCGAGTCCATCAGTCACGAAGGATATTCCGACAAAGCGATGCATTCATATTGGGATAATTTCTTCGTGCTGAAAGGATTCAAAGATGCGGCCGCCATTGCGGCGGCTCTTGGAAAGAAGAAAGAAGCGCAAGAGTATGACAGTCTCGCTCTGGCGTTCAGAACGGATCTCTACAATTCCATTTCGCTTGCCATGAAGAACCGGAAGATCAATTATATTCCGGGCTGTGTCGAGAAGGGGGACTTTGATGCGACCTCCACTTCCATTGCATTGTTCCCGAACGTCGAAATGAACTTCGTCCCACAGCCGGCGTACAATAACACGTTCGACAAATACTATGAATGGTTCGTTCAGCGTGCTGAGCACAAGATCGACTGGGTCGCTTATACTCCGTACGAGATCAGAAATGTCGGAACATTCGTGTATCTTGGACAAAAGGAACGCGCGCATTACGCGCTGGAGTATTTCCTGAATGATCAGCGCCCGAAAGGATGGAACCATTGGGCGGAGGTCGTAGCCAACGGCTATCGCACCGTCCGATTCATCGGCGATATGCCGCACACGTGGGTCGGTTCGGATTACATCAACGCTATCCGTGCGATGTTCGTGTATGAGATCGACGATGCGCATTCGGTGGTGATCGGTGCAGGACTGAAAGATGAGTGGGTGAAAGAAGGATTATCCGTGAAGAATCTGCCGACACATTATGGGAATCTGTCGTATTCGATCGCACCGCAGTCGTCCGGCGCGGTCCGTCTGACGATCACCGGGAGTATCGACGGAAAGAAAAGTCCATTACTTATCCCGGTGAAACTTCTTTCTTCACCATTACAAAAAGCAACGGTGAATGGGACCGAGAGCAGACCGAACAACGGATACATTATTGTAGACCGGCTGCCGGCGACGGTGGAACTTAGATATTAATGTTCCGGACCTCTCAAAAATATCGCCACTAAGGCACAAAGACACGAAATCCTCACAAAGTTTTAAGAGGCGTATCGTTAGGTTGAATTTGTCGTTGCAATGATCAGGGTATTAATGAATTATCGTTTTTGCATCATCGTATTTTTGATCCTTTCAAAACCATTGTCGGCTCAGTTGCTGCCAACGATATCCGAAGATACGCTGGCACTGGTGGACCGTCATCCCATCACTTCACGTGATCTGTATGAACGCATCTCCATGATGCCGTATGAGGACAAACTGACGGACAGGAATTTCACATCCGTCAAACGGAAAGCGGTGGAATCCCTGGTCGGTGAATATATCCTCTCTCAGGTGAATAATCCTCCCGATCCGTCGGACTGGCGGAAGAGCATCAGTGAAACGGTGCTTGAACGGATGTTCATGCGAGATGCGCTGTTCAAGCGGGAGATACGGGAGAAAGCTGCGCTCAGTGAACCGGAGATCGCAGACGGGTTGAAGATGTTCGCACTGCGGAAGGTCATTCTCTCGGTGAAACTACCGGACGGGGAACAGGGAAGCTCATTGTTCGCACAATTGAATGCAGGACGAAAACAGGGAATGTCGAGGTACCGCATCCTTTCGTCAGCATCGCTTCGATATGATACATTACTGATCGCACTTGGCTCCATCGATTCGCTCCTTGAGAATGCCGCATATCGCTTGAAGGATTCCGCCGGATTTATCGGACCGCTCAATTCTCCGGTCTTCGGCAGGATCGCAATATCATGGCTCCGAGATGAATCGAATCCTGCGGCGAAGGATATCGCTTTCTCCGACAGGCGCAAGAGTGTCACCGATATACTGCGGGACAGGAAGGAATCACAGCTGCAGAGGATCTTCTTCGACTCTATCCTTCGCGGTCAACAGATGACAGCCGATACAGCGCTGTTCCTTTCCACCGCCCAGCAATTCCGCACACTCATGCTTCGCGATACTATTTCAAGGAAAGTCCCGACCGGGTACCGATATCTTCCGACGGATCTCTATGAACTGATGCAGCAGTTCGAGCCGCAGCTGGATTCGCCCGTAGTACGCGGAACATTCGGCGTGCTGAAACTCGGAATATTCCTCGAACATCTCTATTATTATGACTTCACAGTTCCGTCATTGAAGCCGAGATCATTCACGGTATCATTCTTCCAGATGCTCCGCGCGATCACCGAAGGGGAGATGGTCGCATCCGAAGCAGAGCGAAAAGGACTCCGCTACGATGCCGATGTCCGTCGGGATGTAGCGATATGGAACAACCATAATCATTCCCGCACAGCGGAATATCGTATCGCCGATACTGTTCAGACTCAGGATTGGGAACCGTATTGGTCATTGTGGAGGAGGTCCCAGAATGTGATCGAAGAGAATATGTCGTTCAGCATTCAGGAGGTCCTGTTGAAGGATTCAACCTCAGCCGGCGAAGTGAAAAAAGCATTGTTGTCCGGCGCCGATATGGATTCCATCGCCCGTCGTGTTACGATACGCAAAGAGTGGAAGCTTTCCGGAGGACGTTCGGGATGGTTTGCATTCAGAAAATATCCGGAGTTGTCCGCAAAACTGATGATGCTCCCTGCCGGAGAACTTTCGGGACCGATCAGGCTCAATGAAGGATATTCACTGGTGACGCTTCTCGGAAGACGGATCGCCGGGGATTCGCCGTATATCGATTCACTCCTTCAGCGTGAAGCATTAAGGATGAGAACGAAACGTCAACTCGCGGCTGTGAGTTCTTCCGTAGCATCACTTGCGCGTGAACGAAACGTGAAATTCTTCTATGACAGGATCGACCGTGCAGAAATTGCCGATATCAATATGCTCACACGGCGCATTATCGGATTCGGCGGCAGGATCAATGCATCTCCGTATCTGGTGCCGCAATGGGAATGGGTGGAGCAGTGGAAAAAAATGCAGAATATCAATCCTTAAGGACCTATCGCATGAATTGTTCATCCATTCTTCGTCTCACTTCGTTTTCTTTGCTGCTCCTCTTTGGATCCATCACTTCAGTGTATGCACAGCAGTCCACCTACTGTAATCCGTTCAACCTCGATTACGGATACTGCAACATCCCGAATTTTACGGAAATGGGAAAACACCGCGCGACAGCGGATCCTGTGATCACGCTGTTCAAAGGGAAGTATTTCCTTTTCTCCACGAACCAGTACGGGTATTGGTGGAGTGAGGATATGAACCAATGGAACTTTATTCCGCGGCAGTTCCTGAAACCGTATCACAAGGTCTATGACGAGTTGTGCGCACCGGCGGTCGGCGTGATCGGTGATACGATGATCGTGATCGGATCGACACATACAACATCATTCCCCATTTGGATGAGCACCGATCCGACGAAGGATGAATGGAAGGAAGCAGTCGATTCACTGCAGGTGGGGGCGTGGGACCCGGCATTCTTTACGGATGATGACGGACGACTCTACATCTATTGGGGCTCGAGCAATGACCGTCCTATCTGGGGGCAGGAACTGAACCGCAAGACGTTTGAACCGATCGGCGAAAAGAAGGAACTGCTCCGGCTTCACGACAGTATCCACGGTTGGGAGCGGTTCGGAGAACATGCCGATAACACGTTCCTCTTTCCATTCATCGAAGGAGCGTGGATGAACAAAGTGAACGGAAAATATTATCTTCAGTACGCAGCTCCCGGAACGGAATTCAGCTGGTACGGCAACGGCGTTTATATATCAACAACTCCGCTCGGACCGTTCGAGTATCAGCCGCACAATCCGTTCTCGTCGAAGGCGGGAGGGTTCGCACGCGGGACAGGGCACGGTGCAACATTTCAGGACAAGTACAACAATTGGTGGAATGTCGGCACCATCGCCGTCAGTGTGAAGAATAATTTTGAACGGCGGTTAGGATATTGGCCGACGTTCTTCGATTCGGACGGCGTGCTCCATACCAACACTGCGTACGGAGATTATCCGTACACGCTTCCCGCTGCAAAAAAAGATCACGGTCCAAGCACATTCACGGGATGGATGCTGCTGAACTATAACAAACCGGTCACCGTCTCATCCACGCTCGGCGGATTTGCGTCGAACAATTCCGTGGATGAGAATATCAAAACGTACTGGAGCGCGAAGAGCGGAGCGTCCGGCGAATGGCTGCAGAGCGATCTCGGCGCAGTGAGTTCGGTGAATGCAGTGCAGATCAATTACGCGGACCAGAATGCTGCGTTGATGGGGAAGCAGACGAATGCGTATCATCAGTACACGGTCTATCATTCCATTGACGGAAAAAAATGGAGTGTGCTGATCGATAAGAGTAAAAACAAAAAAGATGTTCCGCATGATTATGTTGAACTGTCCAAACCTGTTCAGGCGCGGTATGTGAAGATCGAGAATCGTCACGTGCCGACCGGAACATTCGCATTATCCGGGTTCCGCGTCTTCGGAAAAGGAAACGGTATTATACCGGACAGCGTCAGGAGCATCATTATCCTCCGCGGAGAGAGTGAACGCCGCAACGCATGGCTAAAATGGAAACAATCCGATGATGCAACGGGGTATGTGATCTATGCCGGTGTCGCTCCCGATAAACTCTACACGAGTGTGATGGTGTACGGTAATCCTGAATATTATTTTACTGCTATGGATAAAGATAAGCCATACTATTTTTCCATCGAAGCCTTCAATGAGCATGGTATTGGGCCGAAAAGTGCCGTTCAGCGTGTAGATTAAGCCGAATATTGCAAAACCCTCCTTACTGACTTCAAAGTATCAAACAAGAGTAAAAAGTCCATTTTTTGCGAAAAATAAGTGATTCCACCTATTTTTTTATTGACAATAGTTTAAATAAACCGTAAAATTATCCCGTTCCAACCTGTATGACATGTTACAGGTTAACAGTAACCGCTAAAGTTAACACCAAAGAGGCCAATTATTTTTGCACCAGTTGAAAATCGGGAATTACTCAGTAAAAAAATTGCAAACCTGATCGAAGATGCAATTCAAACTAAGAAGATCACCAAAGGGAATAAACTCCCTTCGGAAGCTGAACTTGCCGGTCAATTCGGTGTCAGCAGGACGGCGATCCGTGAAGCTCTCAGGATCGTTGGTGCCAAAGGACTGATCCGGATCGAAAAGGGACGCGGTATCTTTGTTAAAGATCTTTCCGCCGACACTGTTTCGGGTCCGCTACATCAATACCTGAAGTTCAAAGTGGAACATAATTATGCATTGGACGTGATCCATTCGCGACAGATCATTGAGCCGTCCATCGCAGCTTTCGCAGCCGTGAACCGCACTGAAGAGGATATTGAGAAACTGAATGATAATATCTTCCGACTGAATAACTGCAGCGGCGAGTCCAACGAACTTACAAAACTCGACATGGAATTCCATATGCAGATCGCTTATGCATCGAAGAACCAGGTCGTCCCGCTGATCCTCGAACCGATCCATCGGTTGATGCCTGAGATCAAAAAATCTGTCTATGCAACTAACGACCATGCGCAAGAATCCGCCATTGAGTGGCATACCAAGATCGCCAAAGAGATCATCAACGGCGATCCTGTCGGAGCAAGAGCTATGATGAATCAGCACCTTGCCATTGCGGAAGAACATATTCGGATAATGTTGAAAGCCCAATCTGCCAACCAGTGAGGGCTGTTGTTATTTTTTTTGCACTAACTTGTATGATATGTGATGTCCACCTTATTTAGACAAAATACAGTAAGAAATATACGGTGTGCCAAATGAGCGGACGTGCCGAAATCAATATCCGGGAGATCATGTCGTTATCGAAGCGACAAGCCGGATGTTCTATGAACCGCATGCGGACAAGTACACGGCATGGTGATTCGATCCGGCAGAATCAATGTGACCTAATCCATTTCAGCAATTCACCATTCCCCATCAGTTCTTCAGAAGTTCCCTCTTCAGTAATTTTCTCAGTTCCATTTCAATTCAGCGACCGATCATTGAACAATATTTCGTACAAAGAGTGCAGTCCTTTGTACGCTCAAAGAATTTTTACCAACGAGTAACGAACATGAAAAACATCATCATCCTCTGGTTCTTATCGTGCACACTTCTTCTCTCTCAGAACACCGGAAAGATCTCCGGACGGGTCATAGACGCAAAGAGCAAAGAGGGGATTCCCGGAGCGAATATCGTTCTGAAAGGAACGAAACTCGGAGCGATCACCGGAATGGACGGATCGTACTTCATTCTCAATATCACTCCCGGTGAATATGATATCAGCGCATCACTTCTCGGATACGGCACGGTCACGCAAAGCGGATCGATCGTGAATGCTAACCGTACGACCACGGCGGATTTCGCTCTGACGGAAGCGACCGTTGAAGGTAAAGAAGTGATCATCACAGCCGAACGGCCGGACGTGCAGCGCGAGAAGACCTCTACCAGCGACATCCGCCGCGGTGATGAGATCGCGGTGTTGGCGGGGACGAGGGACCTATTCAGTGTGATCGCACTCTCCAGTGATGTCTCGGACAATCACTTCCGCGGCGGGCGTGAAGGAGAGGAACTCTATCTTCTTCAGGGAATGGGGATCATCAATCCGCTGGACAATTCCACATCATTCGCTCCGATCATGAATGCCGTTGAGGAAGTGGAAGTGATCACCAGCGGATTCAGTGCTCAGTACGGTAATGCCCAATCCGGTGTTGTGAACATTACAATGAAAGAAGGACGTGCGGACAAATGGACCGCCCGGCTCGAATTGCAGGCACGGCTCCCGAAATTGAAACACTTCGGTCCGAGCGTGTGGGATCCGAACGGACAACCGTATCTGCGCGTTCTCGATTCGTGGGAAAAATGGAAAGCGAACAATCCGAACAGTCTGAATCCTGCTCCGTTCTATGCCACGGTCGGCAACGGATTCGATTCACGGTACGGAAAGGATTCCGTAACACTCGCTCAGGTCTCATACTCATTATGGAGACTGCAGGCGAAACGGCAGTACGGTCAGAGTTATGACAACATGATCGACAACTGGGGCGATTTCACCGTCGGCGGACCGCTCTCGGAGAATGTCAGGATCTTCCTCGCTGCAAAGAGCCAGAATGAATATAATTTCCTTCCAACACCCGAACCAAACCGGTCACGCACATTCATGGGAAATATGGTCTACGATTTCCGGAATGGATTCAATGTCCGTTTCAGCGCGGCCATCACGAATGAACAGCGGTCTGTCTTCCGTTCCACCAGGACGAACGGATTCTATTATTGGACATGGGATCAGGACCTTGCACTTGGAAAACAATCCGCAGAGAACGATCAGTTCGGTGTCCGTGCGACGTATGCATCCAGTGCTGAAACATTCTATGAATTGAAAGTGAATATGCTCCGCAACGACCAGGTGACCGGTTCACCGGTGGTCGATCCAAACGGTTATACGGGAGACCCGTTCTGGTCCGTGTATTCCAGCGCCAGTGCTCCAGACAACTTCTATTACGGCAATATCTATGACACATTCCAAAAGGAGAAGACCCGTACGGTCTCAGTCGACGGCACCGTGACAAGTCAGGTGACAAACTCACACATGATCAATTCCGGTGTGCAGGTGAACTGGTATTCGGTTGATGTGAAGAACCGGCGTTCGGTGAAATCCGCAACGAGTATGAAAACGGAGCAGTATACCGCTGCACCGTATGAATACGGACTCTATATATCGGACAAGATGGAATTCGAAGGGATGATCGCGAATCTCGGCCTCCGTCTCGATATCTGGAACCAGAATGTCCTCTATTATGCCGATCAGTTCTCACCGTTCCGGTATTATACATCGGACAGCACCTATGTGATCGATATGACAAGAGCGTTGAAGGAAGCGACGCCGACCATCGGACGGCTTCAGCCGAGACTCGGTATCTCATTCCCGGTCTCCGAGGGGACGGTATTCCATGTCAACTACGGAACGAATGTCCAGCGTCCGCCGCTGAATCAGACCGTGTCGCAGCAGACACCGAGAACAGGATTCTCCCAGATGATCCTCGGCAATCCGCGGCTTCGTCCTCAGGTGACGAACAGTTACGATATCGGTGTGATGCAGGGGCTCGATGAGGGATTCACGCTCGACATCAGCGGTTACTACAAAGATGTGAAGGACTTGATCCAGCAGGCGTTCTATATCGATGCGGACGGAAATTATTATTCCTCATTCGCGAACAGGGATTATGCCGATATCCGCGGGTTCAAAGTCGGACTCGCCAAACGGTCCGGGATGATCTCGGGTTCCATCAATTACACATACGGCGTGGCAACCGGGAAGAATTCTTCTCCGTTCAACGAGTCAGCAAAATTCTATGAGAATAATCCCGCGCAAAATAAATTCCCTTCACCGAAGGATGTGCTGATGGATTTCGACCGGACACATAATCTCGTCGTTACGGCGGTACTGAGTTTCGGTGAAGATGAAGGATTCTCACTCTTCGGCGGATACCCTCTGCAGGATTCTCGGTTATCCCTCTCGTCGTTCGCACGGAGCGGAAGACCGTATACGTATGATGATCAGGGACTCGGTTTACTGTACAACCGGAGAGCTCCGAGTGAATATAGTACCAAGATCAAGATCTCGAAGGATTTCAGGAAGCTGATCGGCAGCCGTATCTCATTCTATGCAGAAGTGAACAATCTTTTCGATCAGAAGATCCTTTCGTATCAGGCGGTCTTCGGGAACACCCGGGATAATTCGAGCGGCACCATCACTGAGAACAGGAATATCGAAAAATACATCAAGGATCACAATTCCATCCGCTACACAGAGGATATCAATCACCTTGGATTTCTGGTGGATCAATCTTTCCTGATCTACGATAATAGTCCGCGCAGTATCAGCGTCGGAATGGTCATCACTTTCTAACACAGCAGAGTACGAAATGAAACGAATTCTATCCATCAGTATCATCATTTCCGCAGTCATTGTCCTTTCATCTGCACAACAGAGGAAATACGAAGTGCATGAACGGGGCATGCTGCATCAGACGATCTATAACACGGGAGAGATCGGCAGAGCGTACGATCAGGGGACCGGCGGTGTGAATGCCGGCGTTCCTTCGTTCGAGTGGCCCGCACGATCATCCTTCATCGTCGATTCAAAGGAATATACCGGACAGCATAACTCGTTCGGCGGCGGCGTTCAGATGTCGATGAACCGAAGGGACACGGCACGGATGTATGTCTACTGCGGCGGCGTCTCAGCACTGCCGGTGGTCGGGGTGTTCAGTTTCCCGATCTCCATCACCCGCACGCAGAACTATCCGCTGCTGGCGAACGGCGCATTGAATCCGGCGTTCAACCCGAACGAAGCCGAGGAGATCATCGTCTCGAAATGGGCAACGAATGCCGGTGTTACCATCACACGCACAAGCCGTGCATGGAGTTCGCCGGATTATGATGATCTCATCATCTATGAATATGAACTGGAGAATACCGGTGATACGGACGGTAATCCTGCAACACCGGCACGGAAGGATACGCTGACGGAATTCGTTGTCAGTTTTTCCCACGGACTTGCTCCCGGAAAGACCGGTCATGAACGAAAATATAACCGCTGGTCGGGAAGTGATTTCCAGCAGACCGATGTCTACGGACGCTTTGACCGCCGCCGTTGGCTGAACTATGCCATGAGCGATGACGGTCTGCCTGATCCGCAGTATTTCACCTCTTGGGCACAAAGCGGAATCAATGGAGGAGGATTGCAGGCACCAATGGCAGTGGGATACGCAGTACTCCATTATGATACAACGAAACTTGCATTGAAGAATGAAACGGTCATCTCTACTTTATCGCAAGGACAGAATTGGTATGTCTGGGATACTACGGGTCATTTAAAGCAGCCGTTTCTGAATCGACTTGAAACGTCGCTGTGGAGTGAAGCGAAATATGTCACCAACATGAATATCAATGGATGGCCCAGAAGCGGGAACAGTATTTACAGCAGTATTTTCGGACCGGATTGGTACGGGCGTGTCTCGTTCAATGTCCGTCAAAGCTGGCTTTTTGCTGTCGCACGTCAGATCGTGTTCGGTCCATACATCCTGAAACCCGGAGACAAGATCCGCTTTGCCCTCGCGGAAGTGGCCGGCTATGGAGCTGCATCGAAACAGGAATCACAGGGCGGCTTAACGGATGAAGGGGGAAGCTGCGGACAGAATTGTTCTGAATCAGCCAGCACGGCGGCGTTCAATCCCGTGCCGAGTTTTTATGATACCATCCGCTACGGTGCGGACAATAAACTGCACGGCAGCACATATCTTTCCCATTATCCGCTTCCGGAATATGTCAATTCGAAAACCGTCACCGTCCGCGATGTGACCGATCGCGCCATTCAATTGTATACCGGTTCCGCGAAAGTGATCGATTACGACAGTCTGCAATACTGGCCGGAACGGACCCAGGATAAGGGAGTGTATTCCGCTCCGATCGTCGTGCCTGCACCGGTGATCACGGTCCAAAACACTTCTGTTGCACAGAACAAGATCACCTGGGGACCCGCGGTGGAAGCGTTCACTTCTCCTAACCTTGTTGCACCGATGAGCCATTACCGGATATTGAAATCGGCACATCCGCTTGGACCGTGGAAATTGCTGGATAGTGTTGCCATTGCCGATGCTCGGTATTTCTCCGGCGGGAAGTACAGTTATTCCGATACCACAACAAAGGTGCTGGAATCATTCTATTATTCTGTCGTGTCTGTGGATAATGCAGGGAACATGAGCGGTAAGACCAACATCACTCTGCATCAGACGCAGCTGGCCGGAACGGATAATCTTGAGACCGTTGTGGTCGTCCCGAACCCGTACATCGTCCGTTCCGGATTCACAGGAGCGGGTAATGTTGACAATACTATCGGCTTCTATAATCTCCCCAAGAAATGTACGATCAGGATCATCTCCTACAGCGGTCAATTGGTGGAAACGATCTATCATGAATCAGGATCGTACTCCGTGGAGTATTTCAAAACAACGCGCAACAATCAGGTGATCGCTTCCGGTGTCTATTTTTATGTGGTTGAGACACCGGATGGTAAACAAATGCATGGAAAGTTTGTAGTCATTCAATGAGTAAGGATGTTATGATGAAACGGAATAGAATTCTTTCAGTCGCAATGATATTCGCGGCCGCCGTCGTATGTTCACTTCCGGTGTCTGCGCAGAAGGTCGGGACCAGTTCACTGCAGTTCCTTAAGGTGATGCCGACGGCGCGCGCAACGGCTATGGGTGATGCATATTCAACGCTCGCCTCCGGCGCCGATGCCGCATTCTGGAATCCTGCGGGGCTTACCACCGCGACCGGCATTGAAGTGTCGGGCACCCATATCCTCTGGATGTTCGATACAAGGCAAAGCACACTGGCCGCGTCTCTGCCGATGGGAAGTTGGGGAACTGTCGGAGTCAATCTGCAATATGTGGATTACGGCTCCATCAATGTCACGACTCCCGACAGACTTGTCTTCGTCGGTTCCGGGGCGGACTACCATTATAATCCCGGTCTGACCGGCGAAACGTATTCGCCCTCAAGCTATGTGATCGGATTGAGCTATGCTCAGAAAATGACGGATAAATTCTCCGCCGGCATTACGGCAAAGTACATCAACGAATCGCTCTGGAATTCATCGACCGTCATGGTCGTCAACAAAGCGACCGGAGCGGTGGAGAAGGTGAATACATATGCGCACCTCTTCCTGTTCGATTTCGGGATGCAGTATAATACCGGGTACCGGTCGGTGCGTATCGGAGTAGCGATCCAGAATTTCGGTCAGCAGGTGACATTCGCTAAAGAGTCATTCCCCGCTCCGCTGATGTTCCGTATCGGAACAGCAGCGGACCTTATCGGACCGGACGGATTGTTCGGTTCATCGGCATCGAACAGGATCACCTTCGCCTACGATCTGTTCCAGCCGAATGATTATTCGCAGCAGATGCATATCGGCACAGAATACTCATTCGAAGAAGCATTCTTCGTCCGTGCCGGATACAAAGTGTTCTATGATAACGACAACCTTACCGTCGGCGCCGGCATCCGTCAATATATCACCGGACTGCCTTTCACGTTCGATTATAGTTACGGAGCGATGGGTGATTATCTCCCTTCGGTCCATCGTCTTAGTTTAGGAGTTCAATTCCAATGATGCTGAAACGAACAACATTTACCGTCATAATCCTCATTGCGCTGTTCCTCAATACGAAGCTGAATGCACAGGGCGCATACGCGCCGGTGCAATTGCAGGGACTCGATCAGAATATCCGTCACGATGTCCGCGCGCTCGGTATGGGCGGGCTTGTGACCGCATCGTCCAACAGCGCTTCAGTGCTCTTTTCCAATCCGGCAGGACTCACGAAGGTGACATCACTGGAGATCAGGATCAGCGGCGAAGCTTCCGCGTTACTGAACAAACAGACCCAGCGCTGGGTGCCGAACCGGTATTTTACGGGGCTCAGTCTGATGATGGAAGATTCATGGGGCGACATCAAAACGCCGATGCTGAATGATACGACGAAAGTATCCGATCCATGGGAACAGCTTCAGAAACCGTTCGACAAACTTGGACCGAACTGGTCACGGACAACAAGTTCATCGGACCCGCTCTCGATCGCGGCAGCATTACCGATGAAGTTGGATGACATGACGATCGTATTCGGTCTCGGCGGAGCTATGATGGTGGACCTGACGCATTATTTCCAGAATAACAATGTCACCGATCCGATGCTGGGAAGCTACCGTCCGTATCCCATCGGTGAACTGCAGCCGACCGATACACTTCGTGCCCGCTGGTATCAGACCATCAGAAACCGTGAAGGGAATATCTGGGGAATCACTCCCGCTGTCGGTGTTGTGTATGAAGGATTCAGTGCCGGTATATCAGCCACCTATTACACCGGTTCATCAAACGATGTGGAACGCCGCTTAGACCGCGGATTTTTGACATTCCTCTATAATAGATTCAAAGTTCAGGATACGGTACAATTTCACTCCGCGGCGGATGTTACATCGGATTATTCAGGACTCGGAGTAACGCTCGGATTCCGGATCGAACAGCCGGTCTATACGATCGGAGCATCATTCCATCTTCCGTACACGATCACCCGTACGGTCAACGGGAAATTATCATCACGCGAGGATGTTGTGCTGGTCAGCAAGAAATTCAATATCGCTCGGTCCGAGGATTCCGTAAGAACAACGATCGTGGAAAAGACGATCACCGGAAAAGATGAAACGACATTCCCGTTCGCTTACAGCATCGGTGTTCAGTTCCGTCCGTTCGACCGGTGGACCATTGGTTTCGATGTCGAGGTCCGTTCACTGAATCAGACAGAGGTGAAGAGCGGAACCACAGCAGTGAATAAGCCGTGGCTTGGTGCTCCGTCCTTTTCAGTCGGCGCAGAATACAGACCGTGGAAGGTACTTTCTCTCCGCACAGGATATTATGAGAGATCACAAGTATTCGCTGCGGAAGGATCGGCGATCGTTGGTGAAGCAGTGAAGAGTTCCGCTTATACATTCGGCGCCGGAACGACGCTCATGGGCGTGATGCTCGATGTTGCCTATGAATACTCTTCGCTGCGGTATCAGGATCTGTGGCAGTCCAACGTGAATGTGAACGGACAATATCGGCATCGCTTGATGGCGGAGATCGGATTCCGGTTATAAATGTCCATCCGTGATTCGGTCATCATGCGGCGATATTCTTTGATCGTGTTTGCGGTGACGGTGTTCGTTACCGTGCACGCACAGGAATCGGAAGAGTTTGCTCCTGTGGAATATCCCTCGGCATATCATGTGGAACTCAACCGAGTATATACAACGGTCGGTGCGTGGGAAGGGAAGATGGACCTGTATTATCCGACATACTCGACGAAGTCGGTCCCTGTTGTGATCAACATTCACGGCGGAGCATGGTCACACGGTGTGAAGGAATCGCAGCGAGGATTCGGAACATTCTTCAAGAACGGCTGGGCGGTGGTGAATATGGAATACCGGATGTCCGGCACGGCACCAGCCCCCGCAGCGATCGAAGATGCACGATGTGCTCTCATCTATATTAATCAGCATGCGAAAGAACTGCATGCGGACGTGAATCGGATCGTGATCATGGGCGGTTCCGCCGGCGGACATCTTGCGTTGATGGCCGGATTCCTCGGCAATGATCATCGGTTCGATGTGAACTGTTCCGGTGTTCAGGATGTGAAGGTTGCCGCTGTCGTTGATAAATACGGTGTGACAGACATTTCGTTGGCAAAGAAACTGATGAAGAGCGCGTCTGGACGTGCGTGGCTGTCGGAAAAAGTGAACGATCAGGAGTTCCTGAATGCGATCTCGCCGATCAATTATGTCACAAAGAAGTCACCGCCGGTATTCATCGTCCATGGCGATGCTGATCCGACCGTCCCATATCAGCAGTCCGTCGACCTGAAGAAGAAACTGGATGATGCCGGTGTGAAGAATGTCTTCATCACGGTGGAGAACGGTGTACACGGGAAATTCTCAAAAGAAAAGAACAGCGAGATCTCCGATGCGATGTGGGAATTCTTCAAAGGCATCGGACTTGGAAAAGTACAATAGGTTATTTTTATCATCATTATCAAACACTGAAGGAATCATCATGAGCGAGTTAGCAAATAAAACAGCGATCGTCACCGGCGGAGCCCGGGATATCGGACGTCAGGTCTCTTTAAAATTGGCAGCAATGGGTGCGAATGTCGTCATCAACTATTATGACAACGAGGCCGATGCGAACGAAACAGTGAAGACCATAACGGATGCAGGCGGAAAAGCGACAGCAGTGCAGGGCGATATGACGAAGTTCGCCGATGCGCAGCGGCTTGTAGCTGAAGGACAAAAAGCATTCGGCGGTAAGATCGACATCCTTGTGAATGTTGCGGGCGGATTGATGGGACGGCATCAGATCGTGGATATGGAAGAATCGTTCTGGGATGCAGTGATGAATGTGAATCTGAAGAGCGTCTTTTTCGTGACGAAAGCGGTCATCCCGCAGCTGAACGACGGCGGTGCGATCGTCAATTTCTCCACACAAGCTGTGCATGACGGCGGCGGACCGGGTGCGATCGCGTATGCATCCGCAAAAGCAGGCGTACTTACATTTACCCGCGGTCTGGCAAAAGAACTTGGTCCGAAAAAAGTTCGTGTGAACGCAGTCTCTCCCGGAATGATCAACACCACGTTCCATAACACTTTCACCAAACCGGAAGTGCGGCAGAAGGTCGCCGGCATGACTCCGCTCGGACGTGAAGGCGAAGCATATGAAGTTGCCGATCTGGTGGCATTCCTTTGTTCCGACCGTTCATCGTTCATCAACGGAGAAACAATTCAAATCAACGGCGGACTCTTCTTCGCATAATCTATTGAATCAATGAGAAAAATCGAATCAAATAATTATACACCTTGTCATTTCGAGTCCCGCAGTGGATCATCTTTTGAAGGAGGAGTAAGAAATCTGTATATCGGGTCAGATTTCCGCGCCTTCTTCTCACGATATTCGAACGCAATCAGCTCCATGCGTTCAACACTCTCGGGATTCGAAATGTCAACGATGAACATCGTTCGCTCCGGCCTACTCATTGTCATGCTAACGGTAATGATCAATGCGCAGCCGCGGCCCTCCATGCTCGTGGATGCAAAGGATATTGCGGCCATCAAACAGGCGGTCGGGAAATATCCGCTATTCGACAGTGCGTATAACGACGCGCGTGCGAAAATGGATGCAGCTCTCGCAGCGCCGATGGATGTTCCTGTCCCGAAAGATGCCGGCGGATACACTCACGAGCGTCATAAACAGAACTATAACGAGATGGTCGCAGCCGGTATCCTGTATCAGGTGACGAAGCAGGAAAAATATGCTCGGTTCATTAAAGAGATGCTGCTGAAATATGCGGTGCTCTATCCGACGCTCGGCATCCATCCCGCCGCGGCGAGCGATTCTCCCGGAAAATTATTCTGGCAGTCGTTGAACGAATCGGTCTGGCTGGTTAACACCAGCCAGGCATATGACTGCGTGTATGACTGGATCCCCGCCGCAGACCGGAAGACGATCGAATCGAATGTCTTTCGTCCAATGGTGAAATTCTTTTCCGTGGACCAGAGCTACATCCTGAACCGCATTCACAATCACGGCACATGGATGTCCGCCGCGGTTGGAATGACAGGATTCGCGCTGCGCGATACGGATATGGTCTCGATGGCTCTATACGGAACGAAGAAGAACAAACAGGGAGGATTCCTGAATCAGCTCGAGTTGCTCTTCTCGCCGGACGGATATTTTACTGAAGGACCGTATTACATCCGCTACGCGATCATGCCGTTCTTCGTCTTCGCACAGTCCATCGACAACAACCATCCCGACCTGAAGATCTTCGAATACCGTGACGGCATCCTCAAGAAAGCATTCTACACGATGCTGCAGCTGACGTATACGACCGGACAATTCCTTCCGATCAATGATGCGCTGAAAGAAAAGACCTACAGTGCACCGGAAGTGATCCTGGCACTCGATCTTTCCTTTAAAAAATTCAACAACGATCCGTCGCTCCTTTCCATTGCCAAAGCGCAGAATATCGTTACGCTGACCGGCGGAGGTGTTGAAGTCGCAAAAGCACTTGCCACCGCGAAGAGTATCGCGCCTTTCCCGTATTCCAGTTTTGAACTGCGCGACGGAGCTGAGGGGAACGAAGGGGGACTTGGAGTGCTGCGGCATGGTTCGAACGACGACCAGATGCTTGCATTGATGAAATATACGGCGCACGGACTTTCGCACGGTCATTACGACAAGCTCTCGCTCCTGTTCTACGATCAGGGACGCGAGCAGCTGCAGGATTACGGCGCGGCTCGGTTCATCAACGTGGAACCGAAATTCGGCGGTCGGTATCTGCCCGAAACAAAAGCATTCGCTATGCAGACCATCGCGCATAATACGGTCACGGTCGATGAACAATCTCACTATCAGGGTAAGATCGACATTTCCGAAAAGAATCATGCGGACAGGGAATATTTCTCAGCAGCAGATAAGAATCTGAAGATCATGAGCGCAACATGTGCTACAGCGTATCCCGATGTGATGATGAAGCGGACAGTATTGATGGTGAACGATCCTTCATTATCGAAACCGGTGATCATCGACTTATTCCGTGTGGATGGAAAAACGAATCATACGTACGATCTGCCGTTCTATTATTCGGGGCAGTTCATTTTCAGCAATGCGAAGATGAATTCATTCACCGATAAGCAGATGCCGATGGGTAAAGCGAACGGATATCAATTCCTCTGGAAGGAAGCCGACGGAACAGCGGACGGTATGATGCAGTTCACATGGCTCTCCGGCAAACGGTATTACTCCGTGAGCAGTGCTTCTGATTCGCAGACCACCGTCTATTACACACGCATCGGCGCGAACGATCCGAATATCAATCTTCGCCGAGAACCGGCAGTGATCCTTCGCAAGAAAGGGACCTCAGCGGTGTTCGCATCGGTGATCGAACCGCACGGATTGTGGGACGGAACGATCGAGATCTCGCGTGAAGCATCAAGTTCAGTAACACATATCACCGTCCTTGCATCGAATGAGCAGGGAACGGTCGTGAAGGTAGAACGGAGTTCTGCTCCGTCGTGGATCGTGATGATCGCTAACGGAACAACAGGCAACGAACGGCACACCATGAATATCAACGGCGTTGAATATTCATGGACAGGAAAAGCCTCAATCCAGAAAATCTAATAAGGAGAATTACACCATGTTCGTGCAAAAAGAGCAATTGTTCATCGATTTCGAAAGCATCGCGTGGGAGAATCCCGCCGAAGGTATCCGCCGCAAAGTGATGGCATACGGCGATCAGTTAATGGCAGTGTATGTGGAATTCAAAAAAGGTGCGGTCGGAGCGCTCCATTCACATCCGCATCTGCAGATCTCCTATCTCCAGACCGGTTCATTCGATGTGACGATCGACGGTAAGACGACACGGCAAAAAGCGGGGGACTTCTATTATATCCCCACCAATGTTGTTCATGGTGTGGTAGCACTGGAAGACAGTATCCTCATCGACTTCTTCTCACCGATGCGCGAGGATTTCATTCCGAAGACCGTGAAGCAGATGGAAGAAGTGGGTGCGTAAATGACAAAAGTGAAAGGACTTCGCTGGGTCATTATCTCGCTGATCGCAACGGTAACGGTGATCAATTACATCGACCGGAATGCTTTGGCGATCATGTGGCCTTCTATCTATAAGGACCTCGGACTCACCGATCAGGAAGCAAAAGAGAATCTGAAATATATCCTGACATTCTTCATGATCGGATATGCGATCAGTCAAATGGTCTCCGGCCGCATCTATGATAAGATCGGAACCCGTCGCGGATTCGTCATGTCGATCGTCATATGGTCGTTCTCTTCGGCGATGCACGGATTCTCCGCAAGTATGGCATCGTTCAGCGCATTACGTGCATCACTCGGCTTTGGTGAAGCGGGAAACTGGCCCGGTGCGACGAAATCCAATGCGGAATGGTTTCCTATTAAAGAACGTGCGCTCGCGCAGGGGATCTTCAATGCCGGTGCATCCATCGGCGCGGTCATCTCCGCTCCGCTCATCGCATTCTTCTATCTGACGTTCGGATGGCGCGCAACATTCCCGATCATCGCAACCTTCAGTCTGCTCTGGCTCATTCCGTGGCTCATCATCAACA
>JBMOHT010000036.1:0-25859 GCA_049317705.1 Bacteroidota bacterium
ACGGGGTTCTTCGGATTATTATTGATGTCCACATCGGGCGAATAGACTTGCCGGATGCCGATAGCACGGGCTTCACGCGCGACTGCTTTTCCCATTGTATAGGAGAGATTCGTATCCCGTGTTGCGGCATGCGCCATGGCGCGGGGAAAGGTCGTCGCTTCGGAGATACGCATTCCTGTCCCCCATTCGAAATCAGCGGAGAGGAGCAGCGGTATTTTTGCAACAGACTGGAGTTTATTCGCATTCACGGCAAATCCGTACGCCGTACCGTGCGAGAAATAGAATCCGCCGACACCGATCTCTTTTGCGAAGCGGATCTTTTCCTGCCACTGTTTCGAATCATCGGGAATATATCCCGCTTTCGTCCAAATAACGAAGAGCTGCGCGATCTTCTCTTTGGTCGTCATCCTCTGAAGAACGGAATCGCACCATTGCTCCCGGCTCATCTGAACATTCTGCGACTGTGTTGCGGATGAATACACGGACTCACGAACATCGTTCTTGGCATTTAAGGCCAACGGAACAGGAGAGGAACATCCGTTAAAGAAAAAAAATAAAATGAGAAAAGCGGAAGTCTTCATATTGATATACTTCTCAATATTCATTATTTACATACTATTCAATTCGAAAACTTACAAAACAAACCCGCCAATTACAACACGCAGGAATCCCAATGCAGCAGACAATTCGGAATATTTTTTCTTTGATCATTCTCTCTCTGTTCTTTTCCGCAATACTATTTTCTCAGGAAGCTCCCCCTCCTCCGATCAAATGGGGCGAGATCAACATCAGCGATCTGCAAAAGACGACCTTCCCTTCAGACACGAACGCTTCAGCAGTGGTGCTCTGCGATTACGGAGAATCATCACTGAATGATTACATGAACTTCGTCTTCAAACGCCACCTTCGCGTGAAGATACTGAAAGAGAGCGGTTACTCCTGGGGAAACGAATCGATCGTTCTCTACACGGACCGGAAAGATGGCGAAACCATCGACGATATTGAAGGGATCACCTATACACTCGACGAGAAAGGAAAGATCGTCGAGACGGAATTCGATGACGATGATGTCTTCGAGGAAAAAGTGAGCGACACGAGAACGCGGTATAAATGGACACTTCCCGGACTGAAACCGGGCTGTATCATTGATATGCGGTACGAGATCACTGCACGGAATTTATACTACGTCCGCGACTGGCCATTCCAGCATTCCGAGCCGGTGATCTGGAGCGAATACCGGTTCATCTTCCCGCCGAATCTCGGCTTTGCGTTCCTCACAAAAGGATTCGAACCGTTCGCCGTCAACGAGAAGAGCGGCGTGCTTCAGTATTTTTCCGGCGAGGCAAAGACCTTTGTCGGCCGGCCGCTGGTCACCTGCAATCTTCAGCGCTTTGTCGTACGGAATGCTCCGGCGCTGAGGGATGAGCCATTCATCACCACATTGAATGATTACTATAATAAAGTAGAAGTGCAGTTCTCCGGGTATTCCGAAAGCGGATCGATGACCGTCAGCCGCTTCGTGGAAACGTGGGATAAACTCGTGGAAAAGATGCTGGAGAACAATTGGGTCGGGAAACGGATCGGCGCGACTGCCGCCGTTGAGGATCTGACACAAAAGATCACGGCCTCGGCTGCAACTCCCGAAGCGAAGGTTCAGGCGATCTATTCCTGGATCACATCGAATATCGTCTGGAGCGGGGTCAATTCGGTATATGCCCCGCAGTCGGTGAATGAACTTCTTGAATCGAAAAAAGGGAACAGCGCCGACATTACCGTGCTGCTCATTTCAATGCTTCGCGCTGCAGGATTCCAAAGTGATCCGGTCATTCTCAGCACGCGTGAGAATGGAAAGATCCAGGACCTTTACCCGATCCTCGCTCAGTTCAATTATCTTATTGCACGGGTGAACCTCGGTAAAAAAGCGGTCTACCTCGATGCGACCAATCCGCTGCGTCCGTGGGACCTGCTCCCTTCCAAAGTGCTTGGGGTGAAAGCACTGGTCATCCAGCCGGATAAAGTTGAATGGGTCCGTCTCGAATCGCAGATCAGAAGCGTCAACAATTCCTTCACTCAGTTGACACTCGATCAGAACGGTGCGGTCACCGGGACCATAGAAGGGATCTACAAGAACTATTTCAATGTGAGCGTCCGCGGCACTCTGAAGGATAAAAAGGATATTGAGACCGCGAAGGAGTATTTCAGCACAGAAGCGGCCGGATTGACCGTCGATTCCGTTGAAGTGAAAGGTCGCGATACAGTCAGCCAGCCAATCAAGTTGAAAGCGTGGGTCTCGTCATCATCATTCGCGCAGACCGGCGAGAACATCATCTATGTGAATCCGCATATCGTTGAACGGATCAAGGACAATCCGTTCAAGTCACCGGAACGGAAATTCCCCATCGACTACACCTATCCCCGCGAATACAGTTCCACCGTTCAGATCATGATCCCGGCGGACTACCAGATCAAAGAAGGACTCCGCAACGTGACGATGAATGTCGGCGGAGGAGTTACATTCCGGCGCCTGGTGCAGGTGGACAGTCTTCAGATACAGGTCGTCGCCAAACTTGAGATCGCCACCACGGAGATCGCAGCCGGTGACTATGTAAGGATGAAAGAATTGTACGGGAATATCGTTGCGCTCGAATCCGAACAGCTGGTCCTCGAAAAACGTCCCGCACCGATCCCGCCGCCGGTCGTCGAACAGCCGAAACCCGTCCCCCCGGCACCGAAGAAGAAAACAAAAAAATAATGAGAATGAATATCACAAACTCAATTGTAATGAACGGCAGGAAGTCAATCCTGCCGTTCCTGCTTCTCCCGATCGTCGCATTCAGCGGCGGGAAGTATGCTGTCAGTGCCATTCCTGCTTCCCTGCTGCCGGCTGACGCTGTCATCCGCGAACACACCATCCGCTTCGAAGTGGAGGATCTCCGCCGCGCGACTCAAACGGAAGTGATCGCCGTGACCATCTTCTCCAAGGATGAACAAAAAAAAGGTAATCTGGTTCTCTGGTACAGCAAGCTCAGGACCGTGGAGGAACTTTCCGGCGTGATCTACGATGCGGACGGTGAGGAGGTCAGAGAATTGGATGATGACGAGATCAAGGATTACAGCGCGGTGGATGAGAATTCACTGCATGACGATTCACGGGTGAAATACGCTTCGATGATGCACAATACATTTCCGTATACCATAGAGTTTCGGTTCGAATTCCGGTATACCGGTTCGCTCTCCTGGCCGCAGTGGTACAGCCGCACGGATGATAATCCCGTTGAACATTCTCTTTTTTCCGTGACCGCTCCGAAGCAATTCGGCATTCGATACTGGTGCAATCGGGACAGTGTGCATCCGCTCATCACACATCGCGGATCATCCGACATCTACACGTGGGAAGATTCCATGGCTGCAAAGCTGAATCCGGAAGCACTGGACGGCGACCTGTTCGATGCCGCCACGATCGTGAAGATCGCGCCGAATGATTTTCAGGTGGAAGACAAACGCGGTTCGATGAAAAACTGGAAGGAGCTCGGCCAATGGTATTATGACCTGACCATAGGAAGGTTACTTCTTCCGGAAAGTGCGTCGATGGATGTTGCCGGTATCATGGCATCGTCCGCCGGTAAGAGGGATCTCATACGGAAACTCTATGAGTATATGCAGTCCAAGACCCGCTACATCAGCATCCAGCTCGGTATCGGTGGATGGCAGCCGTTCGACGCGACATACGTTCATAACCGGGGATACGGTGACTGCAAAGCGCTCGTCAATTATATGGAAGCGCTGCTGGACCGCGCGGGGATCGAGTCCTACCCGGTGATCATCAACAGCGGTGATGACCGCATTCCGATGATCAGGGAATTTCCGAGCAATCAATTCAATCATGTGATCCTCTGCGTTCCGTTCGAGAAGGATTCGATCTGGCTGGAGTGCACCAGCAAATCAATGCCGTTCGGACGGCTCAGTCATTCAACGCAGGACCGACCCGCATTACTGATCGCACCGGGCGGAGGAACTGTCGTCCGCACTCCCAAGAGCACGGCCGAGGAGAACAAACAGGTGCGGAGGGCGAACGTGATCCTGAACAGCGCAGGAACAGCTGTTGTAACGCTAACAACGGAAATGTTCGGACAGAAACAGATCTCGACACAATATTCGATCCTTTCTGCTACTCCGAAAGAACGGCAGGACTGGCTCCTGTCGCAAATGGAATTGGGAAATATCATTCTCAACGGATATCAGTTCCGCGGATTGGAAGACCGCTCCCCCGTTGTCGCGTATGATCTCACTGCAACATTGTCACGGTATGGTTCGGCGAACGGTAACCGGCTCTTCTTCCATCCCAGTCTCGTCGCACGAAGAACGTCCGCTCCTCCGGCATTGGACAAAAGGATCTCGCCGATCCGATTCGATTTTCCGTACGTGAATATCGATTCCATTTACTTTACGATCCCGGAAGGGTACGCGGTCGAAACGCTGCCGTCGGAAACGACCATCAGCAAAACGTTCGCATCATTCCACGGCAAGACGGTCAATTCGGGTGATTCGGCGATCATCTATCTTCGCCGGACGGAATTCCGTTCGACAGAAATTCCGGCAGCGCAGTATCAGGATTACAGAAGTTTTATTGCGGATATCGTGAAGGCAGACCGTTCGCAGGTCGTGTTGAAAAAGAAGTAACGAACGAGAAGTTGAAAGATTAGATCGGTGTCATTTCGAATCCCGTTGTTCATCAATTTTTGTTTCAGACAACTGGATGACCTGCCCGACTGACCTTTAAAATATAAGGTCGGTCAGGCGGGGAAATCTGGATGTTACCTCAGATTCCTCACTCATCCCAATGCCGAAGGCATCCCTCGGGGATAGGATTCGTTCGGAATGACAATACGTGAGTGCTATTTGATTGCCTTGTTATTGATGCTGCACAAGCAGCGCCGCCCCGGCCGCGGGTGACATCATCGGCTTGGCTACTTCGATCATCGGGAAATTCTGCGCAAGATACTGTTTCAGCATCCGTGCGATGATGGTCTCATTCGCGATGAGTCCGCCGATGAATGATACGTGGATCTTCTCTTTCACTCTCTTCTTGGATGACGCGGCGATCTTTTCGGCGGCAATGAGCACATGCCACGAAAGTTCGATCACGGCATTCTCCACAATGGCCCGGCAGACCTTATCTTTCTTCTCCGCCGCCTTCAATACGAACGGCGCGACCGAAGCAATATCGAATCCATTCTTGTAGACGGCGTTGATGATCTCCGTCTGATCCTTCAGTCCCAATTCCTTTGTGACCATACCGGTTAACAATGTCTTTTCACCGCGGCCGTCGATGTATCTGGTTACTGCCGTCAGTCCAAGTCGTCCCACAAAATAACCGCTTCCCTCATCGCCCAAAACCCGTCCCCATCCGCCCACGCGATGGACATTCCCTTTCGCGTCCTTACCGAATGCTATCGAGCCGGTCCCGGCGATAAGAATGATCCCTGCTCCTCCGTGAAATGCCCCTTCCAACGCTGCGCGTGCATCACTCTCCACGATCACATTCTTCAGCGAACTCCCTTTACGAATCGCGTATGCTTTCAATCCGTTCGCCATATTCTTCTGGTCCATCGCACGGCCTGCACCCGCGAGTCCGCAGCCGACACCGGCGAGTTCTTTCATCGAACAGCCGATAGAATCACAGCATAATTCAATGAGTGAGTAGATCGTCTCCGCGGCTTTTTCAATTCCGATGATCTGAAAGTTCGAAGGACCGGCGAAATGTTCCGCCAATAACGTTCCACTCTCATCCATAATAACGGCATGCGTCTTTGTTCCGCCGCCGTCCATTCCGATAAAATATTTTGATTTTTTCATATTGAATCCTTAAGCAACAACGTAGTAATTATTTCTCGTTAAGCCCCAAAGGGGCAAGTCGCAAAGACGCAAAGGATAAATGGATTTTAAAACTCTTAGCGGCTTTGCGCCTCTGCGTGATGCGTTTTTCTGTTAATTCAGCTCACTGCTGAGAAGAGAATCCATTCTCCATTCTCCATTTACATTTGCTCTTCAATCATGCAATTTTGTAATCTTGCAATCCATATTTTTTACACTAAGCTTTTTTCTTCCCAAATTCCGGATCGACCTTCACCAGCAGCGCAACAATAAATCCGGGAATAGTCGACGCGATCACCCACAGAAAGAAATGCTGATAGCCGATGGCATCCTGTAGTTTTCCGCTGAACATTCCGGGGATCATCATTCCCAGCGCCATGAAGCCTGTGCAGATGGCATAGTGCGCCGTTTTATATGGTCCGTCCGAGATCATCACCATATACATCATATACGCCGTGAATCCGAATCCATACCCGAATTGCTCGATGCCGATGGCACCGCAGATGAGCGCGAAATTCTCCGGCTGTACGTAAGAAAGATAAACGAACATCGCATCAGGCAGATGGATAGCGAAGACCATGATCCACAACCAGAATTTCAATCCACGCTTTGAAATGACATAACCGCCGAGAAGTCCGCCGAGGGTCAGGCAAAGGACGCCGATCGTGCCGTACGCAATGCCGACATCACTTGTTGTCAGTCCGAGTCCGCCGTCAGCACGTGCATCCAGCAGGAACGGAGTCACCAGTTTCACCAGTTGCGCTTCGGCGAACCGATAGAAGAGAAGGAATCCCAGGATGACACCGATCTCTTTTTTCTTAAAGAATGAACCGAATGTGCGGAGGAATTCTTTGATCACTGCCCCGGCAGAAGCTTCTTCCACCACCGACTTGTCAATGACGGGATACGGCAGGACGAACCGGTGATAGATCGCGATGGAGAGGAATAATCCTGCCAGCACAAAAAAGGTGATGGACCATGCTGACGCGATCGAGCCGGCATGCATTTCCAAATATCCGGCAAGATAGACGAGCGCTCCCTGTCCTGTGATCATTGCTATGCGGTAGAATGTGCTGCGCACGCCGACGAATGCCGCCTGCTGATGCTGTTCCAGTGCTAGCATATAAAAACCATCCGCCGCAATATCGTGCGTTGCGGAGCTGAATGCCATCAGCCAAAAGACGGCGAGTGACCATTGAAAGTACGATTCCATTGGAATGGTGAACGCCACCGCCGCGAGCGACGCGCCGATGAGCAGCTGCAGCGTTACGATCCAGAACCGTTTCGTCTTGAAAATGTCGATGAGCGGACTCCACAGCGGCTTGATCACCCACGGCAGATAGAGCCAACTGGTGTAATACGCAATATCCGTATTTGAAACACCGAGTTTCTTATACATGATCACCGAGATGGTCATCACGACCACATACGGTATCCCCTGTCCGAAATAGAGTGTAGGGATCCACGACCAGGGGGACCGTGCGGAGCGTTGATTGCTGTCAGCCATAAAAACCTCTATAAAATTCCAAATTTCAATTTCCAAATATCATACATGAACTATTAATTACGTTTAGACTTGAAGATTGAATTTTGGAATTTGTTCTTTGGTGCTTGACCTTGATGCGCGTAACTTGGAATTTGATGTTTGAAGTTTGGTGCTTGGAATTTGATATTTGAAATGTGGTGCTTTCAATACAGTTTCCTCAACTCCGCGCCCTTAAAATAATGCTTCACGATCTTCTCCGCGCTGAATCCTTTCACCGCCATCACTGCAGCCCCGATCTGACAGAATCCCACTCCGTGTCCCCAGCCCGCACCGCGAAGGATGAATGCTCCGGCTTCTTTCTGCACAACAAATGCGGAACTGTATAGATGCGACGGAGAGAGCCAGCGGCGTATCTCCAGTTCTTTTCCGACCACAAGTGTTTTCTTTGAACCGACGATGCGCAGGCGGGTGATCCTTCCTGAAGGACCCCGTTTCACCGGCACAAGTTCGTTGATCGTCCCGAAATCGAATCCGGATTTCTTCAGGATCAATGCAGATAATTCTTCAGCGGAATACTTCACTGTCCACCTATAGAAATCGGTCGTTTCCTGATCGAACGAAGGGAGAATTTGGCGGAGGATGTTTCCGTCCGTCGTATTGCAGAATGCTTCCGGTGAGGAAAGGATCCACTTCTCGGATTCCTGTTCTGTCTTCAGCGGTTGATAGTCATGGTCCGCAGAACACGGCACCGGCATCAGATAATCGTATTTCGTCTCCGCCCACGTGGTGTGGAACGGTTCCGAGATACCGCCGCACGATTTTGAGAATCGCGAATCGCAGATCTCATTATTATAGATTAGGAACGTTCCCCGCGTTTCGCGGATCGCTTCCGAAGCTGAATTCGAGATATCCTTTGTGATCCCCTGATACCGCTGACAATGGTCGTCCGCACAGACATCGAAGATATCATGATCCTCTCGGTCGTAATAGCGGACGAGTTCATCATCTGTTTGAGTGGTCCTTTGCGAGGGAATACCGAGATTCGAGAATTTTTTCTTCATCTCAAGCATCGCCACCAGCCAGCTGCGCGAAGTGATAGCGTGCGCTTTCAGCAGGTCCATCGGCGCACTCGCACTCATTTCGGATGAGATGACGCTCGCCAGATATTGTTCCACCGACACTTCGTTGATCGCTGTGATCCCCTTCTCCCTCGCCACCAGTTTCAGCGCACCCTGGAATGTCTGATTTTCGCGGCGTTCCCAATGGAAGTTGATGCCGAAGATAACATCGTGGATCGTGAAAACTCCCGCGGTGACGGGCGTGAAAACGATCTCTTTTCCCCTCAGCAGTTCGATCTCTTTGCCGCCGTAAACGATGATCTTGCCGTCACGCATGACCGCTTTGAATCCTCCGGTCACGATCACCTCGTCCGTGATCTTGAATTTTTCGAGCAGCTCGCCGGATAGTTCCTGATAATTCTCGACAATACCGACTTTAATGAGTGGTTCGGATGAGATCATAATTTCCCGATGATTGAACTGATGATTTCCTGAGGCACTGACACTTCATTGTAGATGCTGTTGACCATTGCTCCGTCCACCGAACGGAAATCCTTCTCCATCGGCGTCACGATCAGTCCGCCGATATCGACCGATGCGGGACTGATCAACACTTTTGCATCCCCTTCGTTGAAATAGACTGCAGGTCTGTGCTTCGAACGGACGAAGACGATGATTCTCCACGAATTATTGTTATATGATCCGATCACATTCATCATCGGCTCTTCATTCGTGTTCAGCACGGAGCGCATTGCCGAGGTGAGACGAAGGAATGCAAGCTCCATCTGCTGCATATCGGAGCCGTCCAGCACGATCACACTCCTGCCATAATTCTCTGTGACAGATACATTCACATCCTTGATCTTTTTTACCGGTCGCAAGAAATGATCTATCTCATGTTCTACGGGAATGAGTCCTGCCGGTGAACCCTGGAAATGCATATGGTCAGGCGCAGATGCTCCGCATTTCGGTCCGTTATAGAAGACGGAGTAGACGGGCGAGAGATCCTTCGCAAGTGAAAGGAATGTGAGGATCTGCTCTTCGATGGATTGTGGTATATGATCGATATGCGAAATGGTGAAATGCTCGCGGAAGATCGGCATAGGATTACAGAGAATGATGAACTTCTCCTGGTAGAGAACTCCCTGCTGTTCCGGCGGAAGATTGCCGACACAGAGAAAACATTTCCTCTCTTTGATGGTCGCCGCATCTACTTTGGCGCCTGTGCTGACGATCCGTTTGGGATTGAATTGGAGACGTGCGGAGTATGTTCCGCACTCCACATTCTTGAACTGCACGTTCTGCAGTGCGGCAACACCGTCTGCCAGCATCGGCCAGCGCTTCTGCTGATCCTGATAGAGACGGAAGGATAGTTCGTGGAGCGGTGTCTGCTGGTCTGATGAACTATGGGAGTAGTGCGCGAAGATCTTGTCAGAATGCATGCGGGAGTTATTTGATATCTCTGTATCCGATAAAATGGTTCACCGTTGTCTTACCCATCTGGAACGGCGACTGTTCAACGAAATTGAATCCGAGCTTCTTATACCATTCAAGTGACGGTGTATTCTGTTCCATCACGCCGAGCCAGATCTGTCCAAATGAATGCTTCAGCGCATGCTGTTCGACGATCTTCAGCAATGCCATTCCGATCCCTTTTCCCTGGAACTCCGGAAGCACATACAGCGACTCGAGATAGCAACGTTTTTGCTCGTGATTGATCTTCATCCGTGCATATCCGACGATATGACCTTTCACCTCTGAGACAAAGCTGGTGCTGTCTTTATCCTCAAATAACTGAGCGAAATTCGGTTCGGAATAGTAATTATTGAAATACCATTGGATATCGGTGATGGGAATAAAGTCCGCATACGATGCCAGCCACGTATTATAGAGCACGTGCTGAATGTCGCTCGTATCGTCCAATGTCCATTCGCGGTATGTAGGTTGTAGTGACATTATTCTATCGTAAGTGTCATCGTTAAAAACCATTTTCTGTGCCATTTCGAATCCCGATGTTCGATACTTCTGCACTCAGACATCGGGATGAGAAATCTTAGCATTGCCTCAGATTCCTCACTTGTCCCGTTGGGACTGTGTTCGGAATGACAATAATTATTTCTTTTTATTCATCTGTATCCGCGCCTTCATCTCGATTGTGCGGACCTTGTCTTTGTAATAATCATTCCTGTTGATCTTATCGATCGGAAGTGCGGCATCGGTATTCCCTTCCCACCGGCGGCAATTATAGAGGGACGTGTAGATCCGTCCGATCTGATAATGACGAGAGATGCGGATCGCCGCTGCATAATCCTCGCCGTAACTTGTGTTCGGCAGAAGGATCTCGCGCAGCACCGGAGTATAGAACGCGCGGGGCGCTCCGAGTCCGTTAATTCGCAGCGCATTGTTCCGTCCGTTCGCCGGTGTCCATTCTTTGTGATCGATCAGTCCCGGAGGGATCGGCTCGAGATTCGCATTCACGAGTGTGTAGGAACCGATCACCATCGCCACGCCTTCTTTGCGGAACACATTCACTACTTTCTGCAGTGTGTCGTTGCCGGAGTAAAGATCGTCCGAATCGAGCTGCACCGCGTAGCGGCCGCACTGAGCCGAAAGGACCGCCTCGTTCCAGCATCCGCCGATGCCGAGGTCCTGCCGCTGCGGGATGATATGCACCACGCGCGGATCTTTTTTCGAAAGTTCACTCAGGATACTAGTGGTATTGTCAGTGGAATGGTTGTCCACCACGATCACGTTGAATGCAAAATCGGTTTTCTGCGACAGCACACTGTTCACCGCTTCGCCGACTGTCTTCTCGCGGTTACGCACCGGGATGACCACGCTCGCTTCAACCGGGAATACATCCTTCGACTTCGGTATTTTTGCGAACTTCGGTTTCAGATACGCGCCGATATTCTTCAAATGTTTCGTTGCGACCAGTTCGTTCTCTTTCTGCACGGAGATATTACGCGGGTCCACATAGTCGAATTGTTTCTCGCCGCTCTTCCTGTTGTCCGATTCTGTTTTTGTGTAGAGATATTCCTGATCGTGGAACAGTTCATTTTCCACAGACACCTTCAGCCGAAGATCATACAATCCCGCCCGTTCCACTTTTTCGATCTTGCCGAATTTCTTCAGTGCCTTCTTCACAGCGGGGACGGAAAAGAACATCAGGGCACCGAAATCAAAATTGTCGCGGATGCTGCCGAGCTGATAATCGATGGTCGGATGTTCGGAACGCTTCCCTTCCTTCACTTCATAGAGATCCGAATAGACCATTCCTGCTTTCGTATCCTGCGCAATATGCAGGAACCGTTCCAAAGCCGCCTGGTTGAGTGTGATGGACTGTGCCTGATTGATGAAAAGCAGATATTCAGTTTTGAGTGAAGCGAACAACGCGTTCAGCGTCTTACCTGAGGTCAGTGAATCGACCTTGATGCCCCTGCATTTGGCATCGGTCCCGGCATACGCACCGTCGTGCGCCACCAGCACTTGTTTTACCAGGGAGGAATTGATGAATTGCTGAAGGGTTCCTTCAAAATACGGTTCAGAGCTGAAAGGGAGAATGACGGTGATCATGTGTGAAAATCCTGATGGTTTGATATTGAAGTGAAAATTAACAATACCAATGTAAAAAGAAGAGAGAGTGAAAGCAACCGATTTGGGAATGGAGGAATGAAGAAAAGCCCCGTTTTCATGAGGCTTTTAGTGGTGCTAATTGTTAAACGTTGTTAGCAGTCAGTGACGGATCCCTAATCCTAATGAGATAAAATATCCTCCGTAAAATGTCAGTACCGGTGATGCATCCCGGAAAGAAGGGGTTACTTCCACACTGGTAATGAGGATGAACGGCTTCAACAGTAATTTAAGGTCGATACCGGTAAATACTCCATAGGAGTAAGTTGAGATGCTTTTGTCGGAGCGAGTATTGAAAACATTCACGAGCGGTCCTGCACCCAATTCCACTTCAAAATTTCCGGTTGGTGTGAACAGTCTGCGATAATCGATACTGAATGAGTTAACGCGCTTGTCCAATGTGAGGGTCCCCATGTTCGTCAACATAGGAAGGGGAGGATTACCCTTCAAATAGGTGAGCTGAATTGTGAACTTGCTGCTGTATAGGTTGAATGATGAATACCGGAATCCGATCAGATCCTTCCCTGTCACTTCTGTCGCAACTTTTAGCGTATAGAATGCCCCTTGATATTTTACGGTGGAAGGATGCAGAATGGTCACTTCGTGGAATGCATAGAGTCCGGTGCTGACGGAACCGCTCGTCCGCAACTGCTCATGTTCCTCCTGTGCATTAACGGTAGTAATGACCACCGTTGAGATGATCCATAATAATTCAAAGATAATATTCCTTAAAATGTACATCATCCCAATCTATCAGTGCTTATTGCGAATAGTTTCATTTTGGCTCCATGCCGAAAGCGGGTTGTGCTTTCTTGGCAGTGTAAATTCGATAAATTATTCGATCCTGCAAATTTGCCATCATCCCCATTCCGGAAATTGTGTAGTATTAAGATCTAGACTGGCGAGATTCTTCATATCGGAATCATCCAGGACAAAATCAAAGATCTCGAGATTTTCCTTCAAATGAGCTTTTTGGGAAGATCGTGGAATTGCAACAATTCCTCTCTGATGCAGCCACCGCAAACTCACCTGGGCATTGCTCTTCTTATACTTTGCGCCGACCTTGGCCAGTGTTGGGTTGTTGAACATTCCATTACGTCCTTCAGCAAAGGGGGACCACGCTTCCATCTGAATTCCCTTGTTCTTTAACACTGTTTGTGCTTTGAACTCCTGAAAGAACGCATGCGTTTCGATCTGATTGACGGCCGGTTTCATTCCTCCGTTCACAGTCAGTTCTTCTATCTGATGCGGTTCAAAATTACTCACACCGATCGCTTTGATCCTTCCTTTTTTGTAAAGTTCTTCCATCGCTTTCCATGATCCTTTGTAATCGCCGCGAGGACGATGGATAAGATACAGGTCGACATATTCCATCTTCAGCTTGTTCAGGGAGCGTTCAAATGCGTTCTTTGCACTTTCATATCCCGCATCGCTAACCCACAGTTTTGTGGTCACAAATAGTTCTTCCCGCTTAATACCGGTTTGCTGTATTCCGGCGCCGACAAATTCTTCATTTCCGTAAATTGTTGCTGTGTCCAGCAGACGGTACCCGAATGAGATTGCATCCGATACACAATTCGCTCCGCGGGGACCATCAAGAGTCATCGTTCCCAACCCCAGCATCGGCATAGTGACTCCGTTATTCAACGTCACCGTCGGGATCCCGTTGGTATTTTGATCGGCAGTAAGCGCTGATAATATTCCTGTTTTCCCTGCATCCGCAAACACAACCGCTGCGGCAGCTTTCCCGCCAGTCTGTAAGAATTCACGCCGATTAATCCTCTTTGAGTCGATTGTGATGCTCATAGTATTCCTTTGGTTGTTCATACGAAGTAAGATCAAATAATGATGTCATTGTATCGTGCGAGCACGTGATAGATCAGAAGAAATGTTCCCATAAGATGGAACGTTTATCCCGGCACTACGAACGTAATGCAAATGAAAATTCATAGATGCATTCAGAATTCATTGATGAGACAACGACCAGTTATTGTAATATCGCTGATTTGTTCTATTGGTGAAGTTCTAATCGTTTGGATTCAATACGATTAGGCCCCTTTGATGCAGTTGCCGGAGTTTTATACATTAAAAATTCAGAGATCGGTTTATAGAAAAGCCCGCTCAAGGTAGTGACCAGAACTTTATCACCGAACATATTCACCGATGTGATCTCATTGTATTCTAAACCGGTATTGTCGATCTCCTGGATCTTTCCGGTTGAGAGATCGGCAGAGAACAACTGACTGTACACATAAAAATACACCTTCTCTCCGATCATAAAATGTCTTGAAAAGCTCGAAGGGAAATTACCGGCAAAGTGCGCCCAATTCTCACCGTTATCGAGTGACCGGAACAATTCGGCGTTGGATGTGAGTGAGTATAGCGTATCGTGAATATTGAACATATCCACAAATGATCCGCTGGAGACCGTCAGCTTTCGATAACTCCCGTTCGGGTAAACGATGTAATTGCCCTGATTCGATGAAACAAAATAGTTATCCTTATATGATGAAATGAACGGAACGTAGGATATATATTTATCATTACCGTTCAGTTTTATTTTTGTCACTGCGGGGGATATGCTTGCCAGAATTCCTGCATACGATGGGGAATACGACGTGTGCAAATCAATAAGACAGAAGGAACACCCGTCCGTATCAGAAACAGCCGACAGAAATTGACCTTTGCTGTTGAATGCGCCGATCGGATTCGTATAATAGTTCGGCAGTGCAACAGTTTTTACTGAGTACGAACTATCCAGATCGTGCAGTCGCAAACCCCAGAAGAAGGGTAGCGCTGATGTCGTGTTGCCGCGAAGATATACCGGGGAGAACAACACGAATTGAACTCCGTTCGCGCCTCCATACATCCAAAAATTATTGCCGAAGACCGGTTTAAATGCCATGGAAGAGAAATCGTTGGCAAACACCCTTCTCGATGGGTTCAATGTGGAAGTATCAAAAAGAGAAATACTGTTAAATCCGGCAATCGTTAAAGTATCCTTCGAAGCGAAGCTGTTCAATAGGATCTTTTCCGCGCGGAAATAGAGAACATTCAATTTCCATGAGGACCGTTCTGCGACTGGTTGGACAGGGGTTTCGGATTCCTTTTTACATCCGAAGAGAAGGAAAATGATCAGAGTGAATATTTTTAAAGAATAATTGTTCACGAATGATATTGATTGCAATTTCATATGAAATACCTTGTTTTGTTTAGTTAATCCTTCGACTGAAATAAACGTTTTGCAAGATTTATGGATATGATCCTCATATAGGATAATTCCCTCAAGTCGATCACTGATAATCATGCGGTTCAATACTGAAACTCAGAGTTTTCTCCCCATTCTTATCCGAATAATGATATACCATTGACACCAGATTTTCCCGCATGAAACTCATATCACTTCCTGTTTTAGCATTGGCGACAAGACGCGGGAAAAGATATTTTCTTAACGCTGCTGTGTCCACCTCGTTTTGCGACAGAGCGGTCAACGAATAAAAATATGAAATGCTCCGCCCTTCCCCCATGGAAACACTGTCCAGCCGTGTTTGATCGTCGATGTTCTGTGGACATTGTCTGTTGATCTCAACAACTGCGGCGGCAAGCTGTTCCTCAACACCGTTCTGTCCCGCTTCGGGTAAATATGGATTGACCAGAATGACAAATTTGACATAATACATAAGTGCCATCATCGTCGTCGCCCCCGTCGCAATATAGCGGGGTATCCACGATTTGAATTTTCTCATCAGCAATGAATTGGAATAGGTCGCCATTCCTCCGAGAAGTCCACCGACAGCACCGCCTCCGAACAGAACGATCAATGGAATGCAAAGCCATGCATATTCCAGTTTCGTCAGCGGCCGCGCGATCAATATCTCCGCTCCGTCGATCTCCACGACCGGGATGATATCCAATGGTCGTTGACGGAGACGAACAATACAATTCTTGCCGAAGGTACTGGTCACCGTATATTCACGGTATCGTCCTAAAATGCTGGACTTGCTTACAACCTGATGTTTTCCGTCCAGAATTAATGTCGGCCGTTTCCAATAACTGAGTTGGATCCTCATACCGCGGTTCTCAAAACCGGCGGGCTCGATGGAATACTCCAGTTCATTGAGGACAGTAGTATTCTGAGACGTTTGGCGTGAATTAATATTCACCGGATTCGGTTTTCCCGCCTTCCGCCAGTCGTACCGGCAAATGGAATTGCAGAAATGATATCCGTCCTCCGTTAACGGTGCTCCGCTGATCGTCCGTCCGCATGATGCGCAATTCATAGTAGATTGTTCCTGTATAGTAATATTGTATCAGGTGATTGAGCAATCCATTCTGCCGAAGAGACTGTAACCGATCAACTGTTTACCGCATTGCCGCAAAGTCTCTGGCATTGGCATCCCATGGAACGGCATTGCGGACCGCGTCGATCACCTCGGAAACATTGGAGACCACGGAGTACATCGTCAGATGACGGGCATCCATAAAACGGTCCTGAACACTTCGTTCGAACAATGCTATCAACGGATCATAATAACCGTTCTGATTCACGATGATGACCGGTTTCACAAAGATGCCGAGCCGTTTCAGCGTGATCACCTCCATCAACTCTTCAAACGTTCCGCATCCTCCGGGAAGAGCGATTACGGCATCGGCATGCTCTAGGAGTTTTGCTTTCCTCTCGGCAAGATCGTTCGTCCATGTGAAATCAGCTACCTTCGAATGGCCCCATTCCAGATCTTTCATGAACTTCGGCATCACTCCGATGATCTGTCCGTTCTTCGACAGCACACCGTCCGCAAGACGGCCCATGGATCCGACTCCTCCGCCTCCGTAGACGACGGTGATGTTTGCCTGAGCAAGGAGTTGACCGAGTTCAAAAGCTGAGCTGCTGTAGTGTTCCGGTGCAAGAGCACTTGAAGCGCAGTAGATACAAAATCTCATGTCGAGAAGAATGAATTAGTGAGCGGGTCGTTGAAGTTTATGCTTCAAGAATGTCCCAATACTTCCCTCTATAATCAATAATGTTTAAAGCAAAAAATCCCGCAAAGTGATTATTTTGCAGGATTTTCTTGGCGTATTAGGCCATTATTGACTCTACGGTGTTTATTTTTTCAGGGTTGAACCAATTCTCTTCTGCGTTACATATTCTTCTCCGTGCTCTCCGTGACCTCTGTGGTGAATAATACTATTTCACCAGTTTTCGAAAGACAAGTCTTCCCTCTCCTTCAAGTCCTAGTTCCAACGCATCACCTTCGTTCACTTCACCTGAAAGGATCTTCGAGGAAAGTTCATCGATGATATGCTTTTGGATCGTCCGTTTCAATGGACGTGCACCGTAACTCGGATCGTATCCGAGACGTGAGAGCCATTCCTTCGCATCATCTGTTACGACAAGTGTCATCTCTTTCCGTTTCAGCATCTCGTCCACACGCTTCAATTGGATGTTGATCACTTTTTTGATGTCGTTCTGCGTGAGCGGTTTGAACAGGATCACTTCATCTACGCGATTGAGGAATTCAGGACGGATCGTCTGGCGCAGAAGCTGATTCAGCTGCACGCGCAGATCTCCTTCGAAGTCCTTCCAATCATCATCGGACTTCATCTGATTCATCCGTTCCTGGATCAACTGCGAACCGAGATTCGATGTCATGATCACGATGGTGTTCTTGAAGTTCACCGTCCGCCCTTGCGAGTCGGTCAGCCGTCCTTCATCCAGCAGCTGCAGCAGCACATTGAACACTTCAGGATGAGCTTTTTCAATTTCATCCAGCAGCACAACGGAATACGGTTTGCGGCGGACCGCTTCAGTCAACTGTCCACCTTCTTCATAACCGACATAACCGGGCGGCGCACCGATCAGCCGCGATACAGAGAATTTCTCCATATACTCGCTCATGTCGATGCGGACCATCGCATTTTCATCATTGAAAAGCAGTTCCGCCAATGAACGGGCCAATTCCGTCTTTCCTACACCGGTAGTTCCAAGGAAAATGAACGAACCGATCGGACGCTTCTCATCCTGCAGTCCCGCTCGGCTCCGGCGGATCGCATCAGCGACCGCTTTCACCGCCTCTTCCTGATTCACCATCCGTTCGTGGATCTTATCTTCAAGATGCACGAGTTTGGACCGTTCGCTCTCGAGCATCCTCGTTACCGGGATCCCTGTCCACTTCGAAACGATCTCAGCAATATCCTCCGCGTCCACCTCTTCTTTCAGCATCTTCTGTTCTTTCTGCAGTTCGGAGAGTTTCACGGTCGCTTCTTTCAGCGAACGGTCAAGATTCGTTAATGTTCCGTAGCGGAGCTCAGCAACTTTCCCAAGATTACCGTCACGTTCCTGCTTGTCCGCTTCGATCTTCACATTCTCGATCTCTCCCTTCATTTTGCGGATGGATTGGATGAGATTCTTCTCATTCTCCCAATGAACGCGCAGCGAACGCCGCTGCAGATTCAATTCCGCAAGATCCTTCTCGATATCAAGGATGTGAGCGTTGATCGCCTGCCGGTCGGATTCATCGGCATATTCGGCAGATAATTCTCGTTTTACCGCTTCGCGCTCGATCTCGAGCTGTTTCACTTTCCGTTCGATCACATCCAGTTCTTCCGGCATGGAATCGATCTCGATGCGCAGTTTCGATGCCGCCTCATCCACAAGATCGATCGCTTTGTCCGGCAGGAATCTGTCCGAAATATAGCGGTGACTCAGCTGCGCCGCAGCAACGATAGCACCGTCCGTGATACGCACACCGTGATGCACTTCATATCGTTCGGAAATTCCGCGAAGGATGGAAATGGTATCCTCCACTGTCGGTTCGTCCACCATCACGGGCTGGAAACGCCGTTCAAGCGCAGGATCCTTCTCGATATATTTTCTGTATTCATCAAGCGTTGTGGCACCGATCGCTCGCAGGTCACCGCGCGCCAGTGCGGGCTTTAGCATATTCGCCGCATCCACTGCTCCCTGTGCCGCTCCTGCACCGACGAGTGTATGTAGTTCATCAATGAAGAGAATGATCTCTCCGTTGGAATTCTCCACTTCTTTCAGGACCGCTTTCAGCCGTTCCTCGAATTGTCCGCGGAAACTTGCACCGGCAATGAGCGCCGCCATGTCGAGCGCGATGATTCTCTTCGATTTCAGATTCTCCGGAACGTCACCCGAGATGATCCTGTGTGCGAGTCCTTCCGCAATCGCGGTCTTCCCCACCCCTGGTTCGCCGATGAGCACAGGATTGTTCTTCGTCCTGCGCGACAATACCTGCAACACTCTGCGGATCTCATCTTCGCGCCCGATCACCGGATCGAGCTTTCCTTTGCGTGCGAGTTCGTTCAGATCACGGCCGAATTTCTCGAGCGACTGATACTTATCTTCAGGGTTCTGATCCGTCACACGTTGTGTTCCGCGGACCTCCTTCAGCGCTTTCATCACACCGTCTTTGGTGACCCCCTGATCGAATAGCAGTTTCACTGCACCGTTGGATTTCTGTTCCATCAAAGCCAGCAGCATATGCTCGGTACTGACGAATTCATCCTTCAGATTCTCGGCTTCCTTTTGCGAAAGTTCCAACACTTTCTGCATTGCGTTCGAAGGATACTGTTGAGCACCGCTCACTTTCGGCAGACGCTCGATCACTTCGTTGATCTTGATCTTGATATAATTCACATTCGCGCCGAGTTTCTGCAGTATCGGTGAAACGAGTCCCTGCGGATCCTGTATCAATGCCGCGAGAAGATGTTCCGGTTCGATGGTCTGATTGCCGTAGGATGTCGCGATCTCCTGAGCATTCTGGACCGCTTCCTGTGATTTGATAGTAAATTTATTGAAATTCATAAATGTCTCGAGTAATTATCCTTACAACTATTGCCTTTACCTTTTGTCAATTCGCTGGTAAATATTTCCCTCACAGCTCTATAATTAACTTTTCGCTGCGGCTTTTGAATATCATCGCATTGTATTTTCTTTGCGACTTTGCGTCTTTGCGAGAATCAACAAAATGTGTTATTTCTTCTTCGTTGACTGCAGACGTTCGAACTCTTTATTCCTTTCCTCAGCAACCGCCGGAGCATTCATCAGATCTGTCAACTTATATGCCGGTACAACAGATGTCAATCCGGTCCGTTCACCGTTCGCATTCAGGAAATGTCCGGAGATGATCCCGGCCAGCACAAATTTAACCGGTACCGTTCTATTACCGGTATCTTTTGCAGCAGGAGTATAATAATAGAGCGGTGAACCGTTGCTGCCGCCGCTGAACGGTGTATCGATCAGATAGAGTTCAGTGAACGTTTTCCCTAACCTGTATTTTTCTTCGGAGAACTGCACGATCCTGCTGAAACGGACTGCCGGGATATTCTTGAACAGACCGATCTGTGAATTGAGCATACCCGTGGAGAATAACTCATCTCCTTCAGCGATCGATTCTTTCTTTAAGAAATCGATCGGTGCGACCATACTCACCGGTGTAAAAAGGAAATCATATCGGTTCATATCCGGATAAGCAGGAACCATCGCCAGATCAACGGTGGAATCCTGGTGGACGAAATAACGAGGTGATCCATTCTGTATCATCGGAATAATGAGTGTATCGGAATATCCGTCCTTACGGTTGATGCGGAGGTATAGTGAATCGTAAAATGATCCGTTCTGCCTCATGAAACTGCTCTTCGATGTTACCAGATATCCGAAGTTTGCTGTATCACCGTTCTGCTGAGCGTTGAGCAGGACGAAGAATCCTGTTCCCGTCGGTGTGAGCCTGTTCGTCGAATCTTTTGCAAAGATGAATGCAACGGATCTTTTCACCTGAAGCGGCACCTTCAATGCAAACAACGGAAGCGAAACGCAGAATAAGAGAACGGTCATTGAACGAAATATCATGCGGTTCTTTCAATTAAATTACTGTTAGGATATTTACACTCTTGCCACAAAAACACGAAGGCACAAATGATGGAAAAAATAATTTCACAATATATAAACCTTCGTGAGATTTTGTGCTTTTGTGCCTTTTGCCGAAGGCATCCCTTCGGGAGCGGCGGAGATATTTTTTACAAAGTTACCAACTGCGCCTGGATCACTTCAGTCGTCCGTGCCGCAATCGATTGAAGCGTCTTCTCCGGCGGCTGCGCATCCAGTTTCAGCGTGCAGCAGGCGGTCTGCGTCCCCTCAAATATCAAATTCTCCACTTCCTGAATGTTGATCTCGGCGGATTTCAGATCGTTGAATACATTCGCCAGCACTCCCGGTTTATCGAAATGCCGCACGACCAATTGATATTTCGCAGCGGTCACTTTCGCTTTGTTCACCCAGTTCTTTACCGTGCCTCGCTCAACGTACTGTTTCACGATCGAGACTGTCTCATCCGCTATGGCATTCTGCGCCTGTTCCGTGGAAGCTCCGATATGATGCGTGCCGTACACATTCGACAGTGTCGCCAGCGTGTTCGTGAACGGAGACGTTTTATCCTCCGGCTCACCGGAAAATACATCGGCACCGACACGGATCTTCCCCGTTTTTGCCGCTTCGAACAGCGCCGGTTCATCCACCACTTCCCACCGGGAAGTATTCAGGAAGACCGCACGCGGCTTCATCATGTCGATCAGTTCTTTAGTGATGATCTTTTTTGTTTCCGGCTTCAACGCGAGATGCACGGAGACCACATCGCACTGCGGGATCAGTTCAGCGATCGTCGGTGCGAACGATGCGCCGAGTGAATCGGCTTTTTCCTTCGTCATCGAGCGGGACCAGACAACAACATTCATTCCGAAAGATTTTGCCCGTTTGATGAATTCTTTACCGATCTGTCCTGCACCGATCACACCGACAGTTTTGCCGAAGATCCCGTCCGCTTTTGAATACTCGCTTTTATTCCACTTCCCGTTCCGAAGGTCTACAACATTATCCGGGATCCTGCGGTCCAACGCCAGCAGGAGTCCCATCGCAAGTTCTGCAACGGCGATAGAGTTCTTTCCCGGACAGTTCGACACATAGATACCGCGGGCATTCGCCGCTTTCATATCGATATTGTTCACTCCCGCACCGGCGCGGATGATGAGCGAAAGATTCTTTGCGGTTGAGATGCAATCCGCGTGGACTTCAGTCGAACGGACCACAAGCACATCGGCATCATCGATCGCAGCAGCGAGTTCTTCCGCTTTCAGTTTCGGTTTGTTCACTACTTGTGCACCGAGGGCTGTCAGATGCTGTATCGTTGTTTCGGGCAATGAATCGGCTAAGAGTACTTTCATAGGACATCTCCTTTTTGAAGGGAACACTTTTGGTGAAATGCATCAACACTGTTAATGCAAAAAGGTACGTCCTTTTTTCTCTGCCATCAATGAGCAAAACGAGTGATTTTTAATCCATACCGAACGGTCCGAGACAACAAAGGCGAGGAATTACCTCGCCTTTATCGCTTTTCCTTACTTCATATTAAATGGACCTATTTATCATCCACCACTTCGAAATCGGCGTTCTCCACTTTCTTTCCGCCGTCAGCCTGTCCGCCGCCGGGAGGAGCCTGCTGTTGCTGCTGCTGAGCGCCGCCGTCAGCACCGGGCTGAGGACCTGCGGTTTTCGCGGCTTCATACAGTTTTGTGGAGGCTTCATTCCAGATCTTTTCGAGTTCTTCCTTCTTTTCCTTGATCCCCGAATTCGCTTTGACTGCCTCTTCCAGCGCGGTCGCAGCGGTCTCGATCTTCGATTTCGTTTCAGCATCGATCTTGTCGCCGAGATCGGTCATCTGCTTGCGAGTGGAGAAGATAAGAGAGTCTGCCTGATTCTTCAGCTCGATCTCTTCCTTCTTCTTCGCATCATCCGCAGCATGTGCCTGAGCATCCTTCTTCATTTTCTCTACTTCTTCTTTGCTTAATCCTGAAGAAGAGGTGATACGGATGTTCTGTTCTTTTCCTGTCGCTTTATCCTTTGCGGAAACGGAGAGCATACCGTTCGCATCGATATCCAGCGACACTTCGATCTGCGGAACACCGCGCGGTGCCGGCGGGATCCCGTCGAGATGGAATTTACCGAGTGAGCGGTTATCCGTTGCGAGCGGTCGTTCCCCCTGCAGAATGTGGATCTCAACAGATGTTTGACTATCCGCAGCCGTGCTGAATGTCTCACTTTTCTTTGTCGGAATGGTCGTGTTGGCATCGATCAGTTTCGTCATCACACCGCCGAGTGTTTCAATACCAAGCGACAGCGGCGTCACATCGAGCAGCAGCACGTCGGTAACATCACCGGCGAGCACGCCTCCCTGGATAGCGGCACCGATCGCAACCACTTCATCGGGATTCACTCCCTTGTGTCCTTCTTTACCGAAGAACTTTTTCACTAATTCCTGCACTGCCGGCATACGGGTCATACCGCCGACAAGGATCACTTCATCGATCTGGCTGATGTTGTAACCGGAATCTTTGATCGCTTTCTCGGTCGGTGTAAGACATCGTTTCAGCAGATCATCAACAAGCTGTTCGAATTTCGCGCGTGACAAGGTCAGCGTGAAATGCTTCGGACCGTCCTGTGTTGCCGTAATGAACGGAAGATTGATCTCCGTCTGAGCGGATGATGATAATTCGATCTTCGCTTTTTCAGCCGCTTCACGCAGACGCTGGAGCGCCATTGCATCTTTCAGCAGATCGACCCCTTCCTGTTTTTTGAACTCTTCAGCGAAGAATTCCACAAGACGCTGGTCGAAGTTGTCGCCGCCGAGATGGGTGTCGCCGTTGGTGGATTTCACTTCGAACACGCCGTCGCCGAGTTCCAGCACGGAGATATCGAATGTTCCGCCGCCGAGATCGAACACTGCAACGCGGGAGTTCTTATTCTTTTTGTCGAGTCCGTATGCAAGAGCTGCAGCGGTCGGTTCGTTCACGATACGGCGGACGACCAATCCTGCGATCTCGCCTGCTTCTTTCGTTGCCTGACGCTGTGCATCATTGAAATATGCGGGAACAGTGATGACCGCTTCGGTAACTTTCTGTCCGAGATAATCTTCGGCGGTCTGTTTCATTTTCTGAAGTGTCATTGCCGAAATTTCTGGCGGTGAATAGACACGGTCGCCGATCTTCACGCGGGCTGTATTATTGTCCCCGGTGACGACATCGTACGGAACGAGCTTCATCTCTTCGTTCACTTCATTCATGAACCGTCCCATAAAGCGTTTGATCGAATAGACGGTGTTCTTCGAATTGGTCACGGACTGACGTTTTGCAGCTTGTCCGACCAAACGTTCACCGTTCTTCGCAAATGCAACGATCGACGGTGTTGTGCGTGCGCCTTCTGAGTTAGCGATCACCACCGGTTCGTTTCCTTCCATCACGGAAACAACGGAGTTCGTCGTTCCGAGATCGATTCCAATAATTTTTCCTGCCATAGTATTTTCCTCGTAATGTATTGTTGTTCTTTTGTTTTTTGCTTATCTATTTACAAGCATCGTGCCATAATGATTATGCCGATTTTACATAATTTTCGCGTTCGCTCCTTTGTTCACAATGATTGAATGATGTCATATTGTCATACATTCATACAGTATTATGTATAGGACCGATAATTTGTCAGTAATCTGACAGAATGTTTTCTTTAGCAACACATTGAATGATTCATTACCTTTTCAACCATTGAATTATTGAACTATTGAATTGTGGGAACAATCTTCCCCCGCAGACCATCAAACACAGTATGATCAAAAAAGACGAGATCATTGCCGCGTTAAAAAGCAGGACATTCGGCAGGAATGTGCATGCATTCGATTCGATCGATTCGACCAATACATTTGCAAAGTCTTTCGAAAAGAGCAGCGCACCGCACGGAACACTTGTGATCGCCGATGAACAAACCGCCGGCCGCGGACGGCTACAGCGTGAGTGGGTATCGTCCAAAGGATTGAATCTGCTCTTTTCCGTCATCGTGTATCCGGATTTCTCCGTTGAGAAAATCGCTCTTCTTCCAATGATCGGTTCTTTAGCAGCTGCCGATGCGATCGATGCAGTGACCGGACTCAGTTCGACCTGCAAATGGCCGAATGATGTTTTGATCGGACGGAAAAAAGTGTGCGGTATGCTTCTCGAATCAACATCCGGTGAATCTGGGATCGAAAAGATCATTCTCGGAATCGGTGTGAATGTGAATCAGCAGGATTTTTCGGGCGGACTTCACAGCAAAGCCACTTCACTGCGGAATGAATGTGGAAATGAGATCGACCGAGTAATATTATTGTCGGCGATCCTTGAAGAACTTGAGAACCGCTACGAACAGCTCTCCCGTTTCCCTGCAGAACAGCTTTTACATGATTGGAAGCTGAAAGCATTGCTTTTCGGGAAAAAGATCACTGTATTAGAGAGCGAATTCAGTTACTCCGCCATGGCGGTGGATGTGGCAGATGACGGCGGTCTGATCATTCAGACCGAGGATGGAGAAAAGAAAAAGATCTTTGCCGGCGATGTGAGTCTGGCATACAATTAATATAATTTTTTAGGATCCCAAAAAAGGAACGACAGATGATCTTAGCGATCGATATCGGCAACACCCATTCTGTGATCGGCATCTACAACGGCACCAAACTGCTCGGCGATTGGCGTGTGACCAGTTTCGTGACACGCACGGAGGATGAATTCGGGACACTGGTGAAACAATTCTGCGATGATGCAAAGATCTCCCTGAAGAAGATCCACTCCATCGGCATCGCTTCGGTCGTCCCCAATCTTACCGAGGTTTGCGTGCGGATGTCCCGCAAGTATTTCAAGATCGAACCGATCGTCGTCTCGTCGGATATCGATCTCGGTATCAAAGTTATGTATGATGATCCCCGTGCGGTCGG